>DAOWED010000208.1 GCA_030638685.1 Candidatus Heimdallarchaeota archaeon
TAAGAAAAAAGTGAAAACTCTCTTCTTTCTTAGTATTAAGTATCAATTTCCTCTTTGGAGCGGATGAACATAAACTTTGATGAACTAGCAGCCTTCTATGAACGATTGGAAGCCACCCCTGGTAGGCTTGAAATGATTGATATCTTAGCCGAACTTTTTGGAAAGATTGATACTTCTGAAATAGAAATGGTCTGTTATCTTACCTTAGGTAAACTTGGAGATGGTCCTTCAGAACTCACCCTTGGCTTAGCTGAAAAACTAGTTATTCAAACCTTAGCTGAACAGTATGGAATGTCTGAATCAGAGGTTGAAAAGCTTCTAGCAGAACACGGTGATCTTGGAGTAGTGGCTGAACAAACTATTAGTAAAAAAACTCAGTCTACTCTTTTTGATTTTTTTGAAGATGATGAAAGCTCTCCCTCTTCCTTTTCTATAACTTCTCTGTGGTCTCTTCTCTTAAAACTAGCTCATACCACTGGTACCGGCTCTACCGGAACCAAACAATCTCTTCTCACCAACCTTTTGATAGATTCTTCCCCCCTTGAGTCTCGTTATATTGTTCGTATAGTTCTTGGTAAACTTCGATTAGGTGTTAGAGAAATGACTCTCTTAGAGGCTCTAGCTCTTCACTATACCGGTGATCGTAAGAATAAATCCCTTCTTGAACGAGCTTATAATTTCATCTCTGATATAGGCAAAGTTGCTTCGATCTTAGTTAATGACGGCTTCGAAGCCATTCAAAAAATCACTCCTTCCCCCGGAACACCTATAAGATGCATGGCTGCTCAACGAGCAGATAGTGCCTTTGAGATATTGAATAAGCTAGGTGGAAAAGCTGCTCTTGAAATAAAGTATGATGGTCTTAGGATCCAAGCACATATTACACCCTCCGGTGTAATTCTTTATTCTCGCAATCATGAAGATCTCACCCCTCAGTTTCCTGACATTGTTTCTTCACTGCAAAAAGCTAGCCAAGTTTCTAATGCAATAGTTGAGGGTGAAATATTGGCTTATGATTTTGAGAACGATACTTTCCTTCCCTTCCAGAATCTTATGCGTCGTCGTAGAAAAACTGAGATCGATGAAATGATGAAAAAGTTTCCAGCCAAAATATATCTTTTTGATGCTCTTTTAATTGATGACCTTTCAGTTGTTGATCTTTCTCTCCCTGACCGAAGAAAACTATTAGAAAACAGTTTTCATGAAAATGAATCTCTTGCCTTTTCTGAGCTTCTCTATATTTCATCAGAAGATGAGCTAAATGATTTCTTCATGCAAGCAGTAAAGGATGGCTGTGAAGGTATTATGGCTAAGTCTATCACTCCTTCTTCTATCTATGAAGCAGGCGTTCGCGGTTGGAACTGGATAAAATACAAAGCTGACTATGTCGGTTCTTTAACAGACACCTTTGATCTAACAATTATTGGCGCCTACTCTGGCAAGGGAAAACGAACTGGAACAATTGGGGCTTTATTGTGTGCTTCATATAATGAGGATGAAGATGTGTATCAGTCGTTTTGTAAATTGGGAACGGGCTTTAGTGATGAGGATTTAAAGGAGTTAACAGATATATTAGAGCCATTAAAAGTGAAAGAAAAACCAAACAATGTAATGTCTGGAATAGATCCCGATAACTGGGTGAGGCCAAAGATTGTGGTGGAAGTAGCTGCTGCTGAAATATCAAAAAGTCCAACCCACATGACTGCATGGAATGGCACATCGGGATTAGCACTTCGTTTTCCACGCTTTACTGGCAGAATTAGAACTGATAAAAGTGCGGATCAAAGTACCAGTTTATCCGAAATCCTTTTGATGTATGAGGCAAAAAGAAGAGCTGTATGAAGTTCTTTCGAAGAGATAAGAAACCTATACCGGAAGAGGACCCCTCTGAATCGATTAAACAATTAGTTAAAGCGGTAGCAGGTTACGTAGGATATTCCAACTTGGAAAACAGAAAGTTAACAGATAGTTCCTTAAGGGGATACTTAGCAAACCATCTTCAGAAAGTAGTAGATAAGGCCGCAGAGTTACAAGGGTTACTTATTCAAAACCAAATACTTGCAGCTTGGTCGACTTCTGGAAAAGTTGGTGCACTTCTCAAGAAGATAATCAAAACATTACTGGATGAAAGCGAAAAACATCCATACCCCCGAAATTACGGGTTTACAACTTTTTTTGTAACAAAAAAACTGGAAGGAATTTCAACAGATATACTGTATTTTATTGAATTAGATGTTGTAAAGAATGTAGAGGCAATAGATATCATAATAGATGCAATTCTTCAAAGATTACAAACAATGGATCTAGTAGAGATAGAGGGAGATGTAACAACATTATATGCAAATGTAGAATCTGTAAAGAAAACATTGCATGAAAGGGCAGAGCTAATAGCTTCTTTCGAGAAACTGGATCTTTCATAAGAGAACCATAGCTAGCAAAAGATTCGTTAGGCTAAACCTATGTCCAAGAAAAAAGAAGACTTCACTACTACTAATGAAGAAAAGGAAGAAAGACAAGGAAGTCAAGATCAAGCATTCAGAGTACATAATAACGATATAATTATGCGATTTTTAGTCAAACCGGGGGCAATAAAAACAAAAGTGCCCTTAGAACTTTATTCTGACCATGTTTCTGTAACGATCCAAGCACCTCCTGACAAAGGAAAAGCTAACAGAGAATTACTAAAAGAATTAAAAAAATTACTAGAAGTTAGTTCATCTGATCTTGTGCTAGAACGAGGACAAACTTCCTCTGAAAAATATATCCGAGTAAAAAATCAAGACCTAAAAACGATTTATTCAAAATTTAAGGAAAAAGTAAAGAGAAAATGAATTGTGTATTTCCTCCTTAATTAACCTTAAAAGGGATCAAATTGATAGTAAATAGAGTTTAATCGAATCGATGTAAATAATATCATCTTTTTGCTGAAAAATTAAATTCAAAAATCTTACATAAAATTGATAAATTACGGAAACAAATAATTCAGCAGGGAACTTCTCAGGAAGAGCATAATTCAGAGTATTACTGTAAAAAATTATTTGAACATTCACTTTCTGGTTTTGGAATAGTAAATCTGAATGGAGATATAATTGATTGTAATCCGGCACTTTTAAAAATTCTTGGTTTTAACAAATTAGAGTCACTTAAAAAGCATAATATAAAAGAATTCTATGGTGATCATTCTGAAAGAAAGAAGTTAATTAAAGAACTGGACGAAAATGGTTATGTAAAAGAGTTTAAAATTAAGGTTAAAACAAATGATGAACGAATAATTACAGCTCTTGTTAGCGTTAATTTACTTAAAAACGAGATACAGAATCCTATTGTTATTGTAAATTTTGTGGATATATCAGAGCAAGAAAGATTTGAA
>DAOWED010000002.1 GCA_030638685.1 Candidatus Heimdallarchaeota archaeon
AATGAAGGACAAATCTTCGAATTCTTTGATGATCGAATGATCCCAAGATCAACCCATCTAATAATTGTTGATGAAGGGAAGAAACTTCTTTACTTTATTACTCCTCCGGGCGCTGATCCTTTCAAAACGAGAGAATTAACTGTAGCGGTTAATAAGATGAATAGTGAACATTACCGTTCCGGCTTAAGAGTGAACAAACTAGTGGAATTCTTTGAGATAGAGCCTATTCTTCACACTTACGGAATTGAAACCTATTAGAAAGTAATAATTCAATAATTCGTTTTTGGCTGACTTAACAATTAATTGATTGTTTTAAAGCTTTTTTTCTATTTTTACTTGTTTTTTTTAGAATAAAGAATATTATGATGAATCATTTTGAGTGAAAATCCATCTTGGTAGGTTTAAAAATCCAACTTTCATAAAAAAGAAGCTAGTTACAAAAAAAGATATTATATGAATGCACGAAAACTTTATCAAAGGTACGCATTTGGATACAATAAGCTGTATATAATATTTAATTCGTAAAAGAAACTAAGTAACAGCGATAAATGGTGAAATTCATGGCAAAATTAGGAATGATTATGTCATCGGTACTAGTAGGATTAGGTTTAATTCTATTTATTGCAGGGCCCGTTGCCAATGTAATGGTTATGAGTGCTCTTGATGATGGTATTGATGACGCAGTTAGAAAAGACGCAGATTTCTTTGATAACACAAGTGATGAAGATTTTGTTGATTGGTTAAGCAACCATGACGCAGATGATGCTCCAAAGTATTACAAATATTATCTTTGGAATATGACAAACGTAGATGACATAAAAACTAATACTTCACAAACACCCGAATATGAAGAAATAGGTCCTTATGTTTATCAAAAGTTTGAAGATATTGATCCAGCAACTATCGTTTATGATGATACAGATGGAACAGTATCTTACGGTAAAGACAGTTACATGAAATACGTTGCAAGTGAATCAGGTGCTGGATTAAATCACACAGGAGATGTTATTTACAACTTCAATCCTGCTTATTTAGGTATAATTGCCCAAGCAATGGGTGATGAAAAGAATATTGTAAGACCAAATCTTGGAACAACATTAGCTTCAGTAATGGCCGGAGCTGTAGCTGGAGGCTTAACTGAAGCTCAAGCAGAAGCACAATGGGGAAATAACTCATTAGTACCTGCTGTTCCTTCAAGTCCTGCATTTGCTGCTAACTGGACTTGGACTTCCAGTTATTCGCTTCCATTTCTTGGCATTTCTCAACCTGATGTTCATGCACTCTTATACGATATAGGTCAACTTTCATGGACTACTGAAAACGGTACACTTGCTTTATACAATGCTTCAGCTTATGCTGCATATGGTGGTGTTACTGATTACTTAACCTTGTTAGCCGGTGCGACTGGTATTGTATTAAATGGAGCTCAGTTTGAAATAATAATGAATTATTACGAAGCTTATCTATATCCATTAACAGCTCCTACTGTTTTCGGACAAATAGCTGCTGCTAAAGCTGATTATATCCCTGGTAGAACCGTCAATGAATGGTTATTCACCTTTGTTGATATGGTCATTTACGCTGCTACTGGTGACTTAGATGCCGCAAGCACTGCATTCTTTACCAATGTAACAGACTCAGCTACTGATACCGTTACCAAATATGTTAATCCTGATGATATCAAAATGCTCAATTATGAGATTGAAAACGATGGAATAACTGTAATGCCTTATTGGCAAGCACCTATTAACGTTAACGGAACTGGTGCAACAGCTTGGTATCCTGGTGTTGAAAAAGAAGACGTATTAGTCGCTTGGAATTCAGATACTATGAGAAATCTTGACTTTGAATACATGGAAGACTACGAGCTTTATGGTATTGATACCTACAAGTTTGGTCTAGCTCCTGAAGTTCTTGATGTAGATCCATTCTATTATCAATCCATTAAAGGTTTAGCCAACATGAGTGTCTTCAAATCTGGTATTCCTATTTTCTTATCCAAACCTCACTTCGGTGAATGTGGTCTTGGACTGGAAATGGATTCATGGAATCAAGATAAACATGATACTTGGGTTGCAGTAGAACCATTAACTGGTGCAGTATTAGAAGGACACAAGCGTCTTCAAGTTAGTCTTATTGCTCCAAACACAACTGTTCATTTCCCTAGCTTAATTCAGACCTTCCAACCATTGGTTTGGGCAGAAGAAGCAGCTGTAATGACTGAACAAAATGCTAAAGACTTCAAAGAAGCAATATATGACAATATGGACTTAGCTGACACACTTAAAATTGCTGGACTTGGTGCCGGTTTAGTGCTAGTTGGTTTAGGCGCAGTTGTTTATGCTTTAGTCGTACGCAAATCTTCCGCATAATAGAAAAAAGAATTTTTTTCTAGTAATGTATTTTTCCCCTCCCTTCTTTTTCAATTAGATTATTGGTTTAATCAAACTTTCCAGATTACTTTTTGGTAGTTTTACTTATCATTAACAATTAATTATTTAGTTTCTTAGCAAATAATTACCAATAATCTTAATATCTGATAGCTTAGAGTAGATCTATATGAATTCTGTACTCGACCAAGTCAATGTTAAAGCACAAGAATTTGAAGAGCTCTTAATCCTTTTTCTACTGGAAAAATGTGCTGAATGCCCCGAGATAAATAATCTTGAACGTTGTTCTAACTGTAATGATATTGATTATGTTAGAGTTAGTAATGCGTTAGACTTTCTTAAAATGGCTAGAGAATCGTTAGAACCTCTTTTTCCCGATCGTCCGGATCTTAGTTTTTAAATAGTCTAACTTTGTTAAATTTTCATGGACAAACTAACTTTTTATGTTTCAAAAACATCAAGTGGATGGGTAGGTACTGCTTATTCTGAGAAAGGGCTTATAGCTAACACTGTTCCATTGAAGTCCAAAACAGTTGCTGAAGAAAAATTATTGGAGTATTCAGCGTTTGAGAAAAGCCCTGAGATAAAAAAAGATGATCCTCTTGCTGAGACAATTCAACTTATGTGGGCTGGAAAGAAAGGAAAAAAGAAAGCTAAGTTCGATTTTTCTGTTTTCTCTGAAAAACAAATAATGGTGCTCAAACATGTTGAAAAGATAGCCTCCGGAAAAGCTCTTTCCTATGGTCAAATAGCTGAAGAACTAGGATTAGGTAAAGCTGCTCGTTTTGTAGGTAATTGTATGTCTACCAATAGATTTCCTCTTTTAATTCCTTGTCATCGAGTGATTAAATCAGATGGCTCCTTAGGAAAATATGGTGCAGGAGCTGGAGTAAGTGACAAAAAACGTCTTTTGAAAGAAGAAGGATGGTTAAAATAGCCTTTTAGAAGAAATTAGTTACTTATTAACCATTTGTTACTTTTTATGGCATAAAGTTATAAGAAAAATTAACTTACTTAACATGAGCTTTATGGTTGAACTTACTCTCTCTCCGATTCTTAGACGAGATTGTCTTATTCAACCCCCTCCTTCTTATATATCAAAGCTGTGCTTCAAAGAAAATGATTTCTTGATTTTCTTGTCAAATGAAGAGCGTAGTCATTCTTTTGTTCAACGAGTAATAGCTATTAAAACTGACAAATCTCTATCCTCCCCTTTTGTTGAAGTAGATTCAAGACAAGCTACTCCCTTAACTTCTGGTGCTAAGTGTACTGTTGTTTTAACCGATATTCCCGAAGCCAAAGTTATTAACCTTCTTGCTTCGGATGATTATTCTTTCCCCAAGGGAAACTGGTCTGAAATAGCACGAGATGGTAATATTGATTCTTGTGTTGATCTAGGTGACCGATTTTCTTATATTTTTCCAAGTCAAATCAGTGCCCCTTTCGTTGTTTCTTCTACCGTTGAATCAACTATTCCTCCCGCTCCTGTTCGAGTGAGTGAATCAACAATTATCCAAGTTACTAAAATTAACCAAGCTGAAATTCAAGATGTTCAATCAAAAGCTTACCATGATCGTTCTATTAGGTGTGAAACTTATTTAGAATCCATCTCCAATAATTGGCATGATCTTTTATGTGAAATCAGGAATGAACATGCTGATTCTGTCAGCGCAACATATGAATTTGTTCAGGCTTCAGATTTAGTATATCAGCTTTTGGCTAATTTTCTAAAGAAAGGGATGAAAGAGTATGAATCAAATAAATCAGTGACAGAGAGTGGTTATTTTGTAGGCTCTCTCTCATTCATAAACGACAAAACCGATAATCCTTATGTGATTGATGCTCAAGTGATAGGTCAGCACGGAAAAGGAAAAGTTGTTCTTTTTGTCTACTCAGTTACTGGAAAAAGCCAGGCATATCTTGAAAAAATTGACAATGAAATCGTTACCCTTCTTTCTGCGACGAAAGAAAAACAAGAATTAATACGAGGATTTTGTATAGGTTGTGGAGCCCCATTAGATTTAACTACCGTTTCTTCAGAAGGAATAGTTTACTGCACTGAAGGCTGTAAGACTGCTCAACGGCTACCTACCCATATGAGAGTTTTAGCAAAACAATAGTGCAGATAGAAAACAAGCAATGCATAATACAAGTAAAACAAGAAACACCCATAGTTAAAGTGATTATATGAAACTAGATCGTTATAATAGACTAAAAGTGTTGAATGAGTATGGTTACAATTTTGATTGGTCTAGTTTGAAAGAAAAAAAGGTTGTTATCGTAGGATTAGGGGGTTTAGGGGCTGTTTCAGTCAGTCATTTAGCTCGTTTTGGAGTAGGTAAATTAACACTGATTGATTATGACAAAGTCAACGAAGTAAACCTAAATAGACTCTTTTTCAATCAGGAAGATATTGGTAAATTAAAGGTAGAGCTAGCTAAAGAGCGGATAAAGCGGATAAATCAAAGTGTTAATGTTGAAGTTTATGCAAAAGATGTAATGGCAATGGATTTTGAAGAGAAGTTTGAAACTATCTGCAAAGAGATGGACCTTTTGATTATGGGGGTGGATAACTTCCCCGCAAGGCACCACATAAATGTTTGCTGTATTGATACCGATTTAAAATATATTGACGCTGGAGCAAATAGAAATGGCTTAGGAGGGTGGGTACATCCGGTAATCCCTAGGAAAACGGCATGTTATGCTTGCGTTGGGACGATAAAAGTAGGTTCAAGTACCAAAGAAGAACCATGCACTGCTTCTTTACCAACAACAATGGCAATAATAGCTTCGGTACAGGCACAAGAGGCAATAAAGCAACTTCTAGGAGTGGGAAAATTAATTGATTATCTTTACTATGATGCAATGACAGGGGAGTTCGTACTAAAAGAAAGTCCAAGAAATGAAAATTGTTATGTATGCGGGGAAACGAAAGAAAAAGACACATCAGTAGAATCTTCAAAAGAATGGACAAAACCATTAGAGATAACCGGTGCTAAAGGAAGTGATTTGACTGAGCCTTCAACATTAGAAACTCAGAATAAAATACGTTTTCTTGAAGAAAAAGAGTAAAAAAGGTGGTAAAATGACTAAAAGAAAAAAAATAGTAGTTTCAAAACAGACACTTCCTTTAATAAAAGCGCATGCAAACGCTTTTCCCGTTGAAATTTATGGGTGGTTGTTAGGTTATGAAGAAAAAGATAATCTCAATATTTTATCAGCAATATCGTGTGAGAAGTATACCCATCAATCTCTGCTTACTGCAGAACCAGATCCAACTGAATTATTAGGGTTGGCCAGTTCCTTACCTTTCGGTATAAACATCGTAGGAATTTATCATTCTCATCTTGGAGATGTTTTTCATTCTCATATTGACGATGCAACAATGATTAATTTTGGGAGAATTTATCCTAATGCCGTATCAATTGTTACAAATGGTTCTGAACTAGAAATGTTTCAGTATACTGATAAACGTGGTTCGATGGAAGAAACTACCTACTTAGAAAAAAAACTAAGCAGTCCAAAAAATCATTCATTAGAAATATTATTAGATGTAGTTCTCAAAGTACCTGATACCAAAAATGTAAATGTTTTTTCAGCAAAAATGGTAAGTTCATTACTGAGAAAATCACTTGAAAAGGCAGAATTTAGGCAAAAGGGAAGAAATGTACTAAAGGAAAAAGGAAGAAAATTAGACTCCTCAATTATAACTACTCAAATGGATATACCTTCTGAGTTAGGTGAAGAGAAAGCTCCTTCAGCATATTCTTTATCGTTAAAGACGCAAATAGAATTCCACCTTAATGAAAACGAAACGCTAGAAACTATAAAGAGCCAACTAATCAATGCTATTATTGAAGATGTAAGCCAACAGATAATAAAAGGAACGATAAGTGGAACACAGCTTGTTTTAGGAAGAACAATTAAGATCCCTTATTTCTCAATACCTTTAAAATTTCATCTCACACCTGATGAGTTAGCAGGGGAAGCAAGTTCTTTCATAAAAGGGTTCAAAGCACGAGCAGAATTGCTTCAATCAATAGGAAACAAAAAAGTTTTTGAAAAACTGATAGACTCATTGAAAGAATATTCGATTATCGATCAATGAAAAATTTTGAGTTAAAATTTTAAAGCTAAAACCAATCATTATAATAAGATAAATCAAATACGGATAAAGCAAATACGGAGAAAAAAAATGGCAATGAAAGTCTTATATTTCAGCAATACACTTGGTGAAAGGAAACAAATACCAATAGAAACATCTGATGAACTAGTCTTTTTTGAAGTAGTGGAGGAAATTTGTAGAAAAATGAATCTTTCCGGGGAAGCGGTAAATATTTCTACACCTGGAGGGTATACTCTTTCAAATATTGACCTAAAAAACACTGTTGCTCAAGTATTTGAAGAATTTGGCGAATTATTCTGGATTATTCAACGTTCGCAAGTAGGCTCCAAAGAAACACTAGGAGATGATTGGGTTGGTTCAGGTGCCTTAGATAAATATGTTAGTGAATTTCCAAAAGAACTTTCAGTAGTTAACCCTTCCCATCCACAGTGGGAAAAAAGAGTAATCCTTGAAATACGATTAATCAATAATTACCTTGATTTTTTACGTCAACAAAATGTAAATCGACCATTATGGTTTAAACTAGAGCCGGATAGAGAAAAAAAGAACAATTTTCGTATTTGGAGAGGACATGTATTAATCCCGCACAACCCTAAAATCAAATTCTCAATAATAGTCGTTTTAAGCAATAAATATCCCAAGACCTTTCCCCGAGCTTTTATACATGAATCAGTCCTTGAATACACTGGTAAAATTTACACTCAATCGATCTGGGCTGATGATAAGACCAAAGAAAAATATCTGATGATGTGTCATGAGCACATGAGTAATCACGCAGGCGATACCGATTTTAATGTTTGGCACCCTCAATTAGGAATAGCCCACTTCTTTCTAAGACAAATCTGGCTCTGGTGGTCAGCTCAACAAAATTTAGTAGAAAGTGAGTGGTTAAAAAAACATAAATGAACTACCCACCACCTCCGCTTTGCATGCGGTGGGGGACTTCTTTCGTAGTTAATTAAAAATCAAGTAATTATGTTAATTAAAATTGAATAAAAGCGATAAATAGGCTGCTAATAAGAGTTTGATTAGACTTACCGTTGTGAGAGATTTATTCGTAGTTTACTAAACTTGAGCATTTAGTAGACTAAGAAACTTTATGTTAAACTAGATAGTTTAACCTCTTCTTGCTTCACAGAGGAAGCCTTTATCATCTGCTCTTTCTTAAGACGATTAAGAAAGGCATCAAAAGGTCTTACACCTTCTCCACAAGCGTTTAACGTCTCTGACCAACTGGCAGCGACGGAA
>DAOWED010000109.1 GCA_030638685.1 Candidatus Heimdallarchaeota archaeon
GTGATAATAATGATTGGCTTTGAGTTAACAGAAGAACATAATATGGTTCGAGAAATGGTGCGTCGTTTTGCAAGAAATGAAGCAGCACCTCACATTCCTGAAGATGACAAAAACCAGAATTTCAATAAAGATTTATTAAATAAAATGGGTGAATTGGGAATCTTAGGTATACCGTTTCCTGAAAAATATGGTGGTTCTCACATGGATTATATTTCACTAGCTCTTGCTTGTGAAGAACTAGAATACGTCGATACAGCCCTTAGAGTGGTATTATCTGTTCATATAGGTTTGAGTGGATGTTGCTTATATCAATGGGGCACAGAAGAACAGAAAGAGCAATTTCTTGTTCAACAAGCGACAGGTAAGAAAATAGGTACATACGCACTAACGGAACCAAACGCTGGTTCAGACCCGGCAAACTTACAAACAACTGCTAAGCTTGAAGGAGATACCTATTATCTTAATGGTGAGAAAATGTGGATCAGTTTAGCGGATGTAGCTGATCAATTTATTATTTTTGCAAATACAGATAAAAGTCTAGGTCATAAAGGAATAACGGCTTTTATTGTAGAAAGGGACTTTCCGGGGCTTAGTACCGGAACAATTCATGATAAACTTGGAGTAAGGGCTGGAAATACCGGTTCAATTTCCATGGATAATTGTGAGGTTCCCAAAGAAAATGTTCTAGGTCACCCAGATGAAGGCTTCAAAGTAGCTATGGCAGGTCTTGATAATGGGCGATTCACCGTAGGAGCTGGTTCTGTTGGTCTTGCTAAAGCCGCATATGATGAAAGTGTATCTTATGCGAAAATAAGAGAAGCTTTTGGTCAAAAAATAGGTCATTTTCAATTGATTCAGAGGATGCTTGCAAATATGCTAAGAGGGATAGATACTGCCGAACTGCTTGTCTGGAAAGCTGGTTGGATGAAAAATCAAGGTATAAGAAATACAAGGGAAACAGCTCTTGCTAAATGGCATGCAACAAACATAGCTCAACAATGTGCTGATGATGCTATACAGATCCACGGGGCTTATGGTTATTCTTCTGAATATCCTGTTGAACGATTTTGGCGAAATGTTAGAGGTTCACGAATTTATGAAGGATCAGACCAAATCCAAGAGCTCATGCAAGGACAGTATGCTCTTAATATAAGGCAAGATCGACCACTTAGATGCGAACTTCCACCATATACTCCATTAGAAGAATAACAGAAAAAAATTCTTCCTCTCAATAAGAAGAATGACTGATAGTTCACTCAATTATTCCTTGAGAAAGAATGCGTTTAGTGATGCTATTAGCTTTCTCTATAATTGCTTTCTTGTCTAATGTTTTGTGCTCTTTATTGAAATAAAGCCACTTTCCATCAACCATAACATCGGTAATGTCTCTACTACTTGTTGAGTATACAATATTTGAGACGGGGTTTATGCACGGATTATTGCTTGTAGCTGAGAGATCAAAGAAAATAATGTCTGCTGCGGCTTCTTCTACTAATCCGTCAGAATCTAGCCCCATTGCTTTCCTTCCATTGATGGTACCCATCCTAAGAGCTACAGTGGCGGGTATCAGTCGTGGATCATAGTGGATACCTTTGTGAATTAAAGCTGTAAGTCTAATCTCTTCAAGCATGTCAAGATTGTTATTGGAAGCGGTACCGTCCGTTCCAAGTGCGACATTAATACCTGCATCAAGCATTTTTGGAACATCAGCTATTCCTGAAGCGATCTTTAAGTTACTTTGAGGATTACTTAACACGGTTGCATTCATTTCTTTGAGGAGTTTTCGATCATTATCGTCTAAATGAACGCAATGGGCTGCCAGTAGAGGAGTTGAACCAAATTTAAGATCATATACTCGTTCAATTGGAGACATACCCCATTTTTCTTGAGCTTGAGCCACTTCATATTTTGATTCACTAAGATGTGTGTGAATTGGTAGGTTATGTTCTTCAGCGTATTGTCTCAACTTATCAAACATATCTTTCTCAACTGAATAAGGCGCATGAGGCCCTAACCCAAAACTTAGAAGTTTATTTTTACCTGTCCATTTTTCGATAATTTCCTTAGCTTTGTCAAAGGATTCCTCTATCGTTTTAGATTCAGCTGATGGTGCAAAAACTCCCGGACAAAGCAAAGCTCTCAAACCGGTTTGATCAGTTGATTGAGCTACTTCATCTACATAAAAATACTGGTCTATAAACCCAACAACGCCGTTTTCAATTAACTCTAAACAGCCCAGTAAAGTGCCTGTTTTGGAATCTTCAGCAGTCATTCTAGGTTCATATTTCCAGATATAATCATTTAACCAAACCTCGAGTGTTTGATCATCACAAATCCCTCTGAGAAGATTCATGGGAATATGAGTATGTGCGTTAATAAATCCCGGCATAACGATAGAGTCGGAACGGTCGATAAACTTGTGATTATCCGATGAAAACTTGGCAACTTCATCATAAGAACCGATTTTTTTTAGTATTCCGTCTTCAATCAGAAGTCCTCCATCTTCTAAAACGCTGTCTTTTTCATCAAGAGTAATTATATACTTAGCTTTGATTAGCCACTTAGCCATAAACTACAGTTGAATTCACATATTAATTGCTTTTTGGAACTATAGAGAAATAAACGTAATAATTTCGGACTAATAAAAATAGTCTAATGATCTTAAACATAACGTAAATATGCTTTCCAAATACAATTTATGAAAGTTTTTTAAATAACAAAAAACAACAACCTTTTAACAATTACTGGAGGGATTCAATCAAGCCCGATTCAGTTCTAGTTGAGGGTAGTTGGTGAAAAAACATGATAAGTGTGCGAATAATTCAACAAACACCAGATGATATGATGTTTATCCTTTCTGGGACAACAGCTGCATTTGCAAATACGCTTCGCAGAATAATCTTATCAAACGTTCCTCAGCTTGCTATTGAGGATGTTATAATTGTAGAGAACAACAGTCCATTTACAGATGAGTTTTTAGCTCATCGTTTGGGTTTAATACCGTTAAGATCAGATTCTGATTTTTTGGTTTTACCAGATGAATGCGAATGTGGTGGCGTTGGATGTTCACTCTGTTCTGTTACTCTTACATTAAGTGTTGAAACAGCAGATGAAGGAATGATTGTGTATACTCGAGATTTGGAATCTCAAGATCCAATGACCGTTCCTGTCCACCAAGAAATACCAATTGTACAATTAGGTCCCCAACAAAAAATTATCTTGGAAGCAGTTGCTTTTCTAGGTATTGGTAAGGACCATGTAAAATTTCAACCAGTAGCAACCGTAGGCTACCAGTTTATGCCTTCAATAACACTTGATTCAAATAAGTGTTCGGACTGTAAAGAGTGTCAAAACGCTTGCCCTCGAAATGTCCTTGAAGTAGAAAATAAACAACTGTCAACTCGAAACATCTTAAATTGTAATCTATGCCAACTTTGTGTAGATGCATGCGAAGATGATGCGATAACAGTAAGTGGAAGCGAAGATTCAATTATCTTTAGAGTCGAAAGTACGGGTGGTATTGATACTGAAAGAATCGTGCTTAAAGCGGCTGAAATTCTAAAAGAGCAAGCTTTGGAATTTGAAGGTCTTCTAAAAGAACTACCGCTTGAAAAGTAAGACTGAAAACTTTAGTCAAAACTAGGTGAATATAATGAAGAAAAACCGAGGTCCAACAGATCCGAACCTCGTTGATTTGGTTCAATATCTTCGCAAAGCCAGTGTTTCAAATGAGGCGCCTATTTGGAGAGCTATTTCCAAAAAATTGGGTAACTCAAGAAAAAACCGTCCATCAGTAAATCTTAGTCAGATTAATCGCATTACCAAAGAAGGAGATATAGTAATTGTCCCTGGTAAAGTGTTGTCCTCAGGACATGTATCTCACAAGATAACAATTGCTGCATGGAAATACAGTGAAACAGCTTTGATGAAGCTAGGAGAAGCAGAATCAACAGTAGTTAGCATTCGGGAATTAGTTAGTTCTAACCCGAAGGGAACAAATGTAAGAATTATAGCATAGGTGAAAAAATGACGGCGAAAGAAAAAATAATTATTGATGCATCTGACCTAATATTGGGAAGAATGAGTTCGTTCATTGCACAGCGTATATTAAGAGGACAAGAAATAATAGTACTCAATGCCGAGCGAGCCGTAATTAGTGGAAATCGAACTTCCATCGTTTTAAGATATAAGAAACGAAATAGAGTACGAACAGCTACTAATCCAAAAAGAGGCCCCTTTCTTCAAAAAAGGCCAGATTACTTAGTTTTTAGAACAATTCGTGGCATGGTTCCTTGGAAAATACCCAGTGGACGAAATGCAATGAGACGATTATCAGTCTATATAGGCACACCTGATGAATACCAGGAAAGCGAAGCCAAAACA
>DAOWED010000023.1 GCA_030638685.1 Candidatus Heimdallarchaeota archaeon
AATAATCTCATACATACCAAACCAACGGGGTATATAATTATCTTGGTGGATAAATATCTCAAGCAGTTTATTATCAAGCCATGACGAAGTATTGATTGTTTCACTAATCTGTCCGGAAATCGTTGTTATTCCTTCAATTATTATCGGTTCTTGAAGCAGTTGCATCTCTGGTTCTTCATAATGAGCATCAAATATCATGATTGTATAATTTGCTCCACCTACAGCTCTTAACGTTTCTGGGTCGATTAATTTTAGAGATAGACTTATAGTTTGAGTTATTCCTTCTGTTACTATAATCTCTACTCCTGATAGAATAGAGCCACTCATATCCAGATCCATTGTCCCGAGAATGGTAATTGGTAATGATGTTTCTCGTACCGTGAAGCCTGAAATCCGATTTATTTTGAGAAGTAATTGCAGTGTTCCTGAAGCATCAACATAGGGTAATTGATCTGTCACTGAGGTTAAAGCGAAAGTTACATAACTACCATTTACGATTGTAGAATCATAAATCAATGAGCTAACAAACTCATAATAATTGATGTAATTTAGTTTTGGAATCTCCATTTCCAGTTCTGTGTTTGGAAAAGAGGGAACAACTATTCTAGTTATAGCTGAATTACCTAAAGTATACCATTTTAGTGAAATGGTCATGTCAACAAAATCACTATGAGCAATAACTGAAGTATAATTAATTGCCATGTTATAAGCATAAATGAAAGAATACATTCTTAATGCTCCTGCGTTGGCTAACCCTCTATTGTAAGACCATTTTTCTTCAGTTTCTGGTGTTTCATCTTTTTGACTAAATTCTGTATCATACGCACCAAAATAGCTAGCGATCTCTTGTCCCCATAAAAGAGAATAAATCGATTCAAAAAGATTGTAAGCTTCACTGGTTATTCCTTTACCTTCGAATGCTCTGGGTTCCTCAATATATGCTGATAATCTAAAATCTCTTAAAATTGAAGCATAGAAGAGTAACTGCTCTACAGCCATAGTATTATGTAATGTAGACATAAGGGGAAGATCTTGATTTTGTAAATCAAAATAGGACTGTAAAAGTTCGGAAGTTGATCTAAACAGATTAAGAGAATTAATGATCTGAGACGAATTATCTACAAGATTGATAACTTCGCTCACAATGGCATCATTATCACTCCCATTTGGTAGTGCTAAGAATGAACTTACTCTTAAGTTTGCAAAATTTAAATAAAGAAGTTGATTCCAGAGAGAGTAGGTTGTAATTTCGGATACATCAGTAACAGCTGAGATAAATCCTGTTCCCCACTCATCAAATGAAGTGTCAAGTAATTGATCTGCGAGGAAGTTTTGAACCTCCGCAATCAAAATACTGGTAGAAATTGACGCAGATACGTTTAAATAGGGTCTAATTGCTTCTAAGGCAAGTAAAGTAACTAAATTATCTTCTGTTGCATAATACGTGCTATTTACTTTTAACAGGCCTGATGCGTTATCAAAAGTCATCTTAGAACAAAATGCTGGATAGTCTGTTCCAAGAGCGCTATTATTTACTGCGTTTAGTATAATAAAGTCGTAGATTTTCATTGCACGATGAAACCATGGATCGAGTAAGACTTCTGCAAAAGAGCCAAAATTGTTATAAATAGCTACATCTAAGGCTGAAAGAAGCATATAGGACTGAACAGCCAATGAGATTTGTTGATCTCCTGGAATTAAAGAACTAAGGTTAAGTCTATCAGGATAGTTAGGATAAAAATATTCAGCTGAATTAAAGAAAATATCACTTGCAGTAAGTGTATTAATTCCGTTTTGGCTGATTTCTAATTCACCAGAAGGATCAATTCTCTTTATTGCTGAGTTAATTCCAAGAGTAAAAAGGGAAGCTGCTTTCAGATATTCATCAGATGAGCGGAATGCTTCCGGATTCATCATGCTAGGAAAATATGTTCCATCCATTAGATTGCTTTCACTTAAGAAGAACCAAAGATCATTCATTTTAATTGTACTGTATGATTCATCCTCTATTATATCATAACTTCTTAAGTTGCTAAGATCAAAGTCCTCCTCCTCGTCTTGAAGCGTCATCTCATTTGTTTGTTCTTGTGTTGTAATACTGTCAACTTGAATACTTTTACTACTTTCAACAGCTTCCGGAGTGTAAGAAGCCGGGTTGAGTAACAAAACAAAAAATAGTACTGAGATTATCATTAGTTTTTTTCTTATAACCATTATAACACCAATTGAAAATTAGTTTTACTGTATCTTAAGTATTAAGCTTTCATCCTTCAAAAAGCCATCGCAATGACGCTAAGTATCTTTTCCTCTTTTTTTCCTCCTTTTAGCACTTCATAGTCCATTTTCTTAAATTTTCTCGAAAGTTTGTAGAGGGAGTTAATTTTCTTACAAAAGACAAATCCTAAAAAGAAGTTTACTTATCGAACATAAGGAGAATACAAAATGGAACAAACCACAAACGAGAAAACTTTAGTCTTCGGTATATCCGGACGCATGGCTTCCGGTAAGGATACTGTTGGTTCTTGGCTTTTGGATAATCACGTAATAGGTCACTTAGCTGCTTTTGCAGACGGCGTTTATGCTGCTGCAGAGTTAGTTTATGGTGTTACTCGCTTTAATAAATCGGGAAGAGCTCGTCGATTACGACAGCAAATTGGTTCCGGTATGAGAGAGATTAGCCAGAAAGTAGATGGTCATAAAGAAGTTTGGATTAATATAGTTGAACGTTTAATCGATTCTTCAGAAGATTCTTTACCTTTTGCTATTACCGATGTCCGTCATGTGAATGAAGCCAAATGGGTTCTTGATAGAGGTGGAAAAATAATCTTTCTACAAGCCTCTGAAGCTCTTCGACAAGGTCGTATAGAAAAACGTGATAAGATTGAAATCGATGAACTAATGTGGAAAGAATGGTCTTCTCATGAATCTGAAACTATGGTTGATGAAATTTATCGTATTTATAACGAACATCCTGATTTATTGCTTTTTGATATGACTCACGATGACTTTGAGGAAAATAGAAAAACTCTTTCTATTTTAATGGCTGAAAGATGGTCCATCTAGCGTTTTTCGCTCCAATCCCATTTCTCTTTTTCTTAATTGGGAAGCTTATTTTTGTTTGCTTCTGCATTCTGGGCAATAGTTTGAGCTCGCTGGGATTTTAGTGAAACATTTCCAGCATTTTATATCTCCTTTTTCACTGAATTTTTCATCAAAAGCTATCCCTGCCTCTTCAATGATAAATACCATAAACTCTTTCAGTTGACTTTCCAATATTTTAACTAATCTTCTTATAGCTATGGTGGTTACAATAATCCCAATTATTATTCCCCAGAAAAGAATTGTAGCAAATGTTTCATTTTCAGAGTAAAACTCTCTCACTCTATTACTAATTGAAAAAACTAATGACGCTAAAATTGATGCAATGAAAAAGAGAATATAAATTCTCCAGCCAATCCTTGTTGTTGATTGTCTTTCACTACTTCTTCTTCGCTTTTTTGGCGGTTTTGAAAATATTTCTAAAATTGTCTTTCTTGCTGAAAATCCTACCGGTAAAAGGCTTGTGTCTGAAGTTATTGTTAACTGCATCTTTTCCGGTTGTCTTGCATTATTTTCAAAGATCATTCCCGTGTCTATCCATCCCTTTTTAACGTAAATTATCCCTGTTACTGCTGCGTCTGAAACTATTTCTGCTTTAATTTTTTCTTTAGCATTTAAATGGTCCCTTACCGTCTCCATATTTGTTTTAATAGATGAACTGGTTGTGTTATATTCTTTTCCAATTTCATGACGCATGGCTTTGCTATCCTCTAGTTGCTTAATAATTTTCTGTTCTTCTGTATTCTTTTCATGCTTTCAAGTTTTTACCCCTTGTTCTTGCTTTTGTTTTGTTTCTTTTTTCTTTCTTTTCATTCTTATCTTTCTCAACTAACTTTATTTATTTCCTCTCTATATTTTTCTAAAGCCCACTTTCATAAACTATCATTTTCTTTAAATAATAACTATTTTATGAAATTAATTTACAGAAAAATTTACTGAAAAATGAAAGTTTATTTATGATCGGTTAAACTGTAATATGCAGCGAAGGTTAGAAGAAACGCAAAGGTGAAGAGATGTCAAAATTCAAGTTTTCAGAAGAAGATATACTTAAAGGCGCATTAAAAGAAGCAACAAGTGGATATTTCAGAAAAAGGAGCTTTATGGATAGTCTTTGGATTACTTCAATGTTTATGTGGCTTTTTTCATTTTTAGTTTTTAGGAATGCTAATGATCTTATTTACTATTCTTTCTTGCTAGGGATGGTTGCATTGTTATGGCTAATGCGAACGTTAAGTAGTCTATATGAAGATATTAACGCTTCAGTTTTTTCAACTGTTCTGTTAATGGCATTTCTGAACATGATTGTCTCATGGATGCTCAAGTTTAATGATTCAACTGAGGCCACAATTAATGATTATACTTATTCTTTTGAGGAATTAAAGCAATGGTTTTATGCATTGTTAGTTATGGTATGGTTAATTGCAGGGTCCCTCCACATGGAGTTTTTGAAGGGAGAGAAGAGAAGTTACTACAATTTTCTAATTTTTACACTAAGGGGTGCATGGAGAATAGGTGTGATAATAATAATACTATTCCATTTCGATATTATAATAGGACATACTGATTCAGATGCTTTAATAAAGCTAGAAGCGGAAATGGTGGAATTGGTATTACTAGGAGGGCTTGCATTAAATGTTACCTTAGCTTACTTTGTACCCGAACAAAAAGCAGGGGCAGCTGGCTTTTCTAATATCTTTGCTTTTTCGGAAACACAATCTGCAAGGGCGAAGAATGCTCTTATGAACGGTTTAATGGTTATAATCCTACTTAAAATGTTCAACTGGTTGGAAGCTGATTTCTGGGGAGCAATATTACTACTCTTGATCTTTTATTTGCTTTTCACCTTCTTTTACGGTGCAAAAATGGAAGGACCTGGTGGTATGGAATTCCCCTCTGTTGGAGGAATCTCCAGTAAACATTTTTCGACAATCCCTGAAAAACTAAAAAATCTTAACATTGAAACCTTTGCAGATCAAGCTAAACGTGTTGAAGAACCAGTTGAGTTCAAGAGTAAGCAAGGATCTTTTAAGGTAAGTCAAAACGCTGTTTTAATGCCTTTGATTGAACGAGAAGAACAATTATTACTTGAACAAGCTAAGGATGTAACAGAAGACGAAGTTGAGGAAGTAACTGTTGAGGAATATATTCCGTTATTAGTTGTAGGTGATGGAGAAGCAGAAATCGAAACAGAAGGAAATCTTCAACAAACACAAATTGACGGGATGACCGTTATTTCAGTCTTAAAGTCAGAATGGGAAAAATGGTCAAAACAATACCCTTCACTTAAAAAACTAGATAAGATTAACTTTCAATCATTGGGAGGCTTTAATTCATTAGATGACGTTCTTAACAATGTTCATGTTTTAGGAGGTCAAATGTCAAAGATAAGAGATAATTTTGTCACCCTCACTCAATCAATGAGCACTCTCGGGCAAGGATATGGTATTACTGAGCGACATGGTTTTACTTCAGTTCGTTTACCCGGTCTTCGAGTTCTCGATACCAAAGATTATGATATTGTTAAATTACCCGGAATCTCAGTTTTTGACTCCAAGAAATTTACAATTGTAAATCTCTCCTTTATTGGACTTAAAGTGGTTGAAGTAGGAAACTATACCTATGTAAGTTTACCTGGTTTAACTGTTTTTGATGGACCAAAGTCAACAGAAGTAAGAATCCTTGGTTTTAGGGTCTCTGAAGGTGATCCGATAGATCTTGACAAAATAGAGCAAGAAATGTCTAAAAAACTTAAACAGATGGACCTAGTAATGGATAGATTATTAGATAATCCTGATGCAGCAGCATTCTTCTCATTGGATAGAGAAGGATCATTCAAATTAGGTTCAGTTGATAAAGGTAAATTATTATTAGAATCAAAGGATGTATCAAAAGACCTAGCTCGAACAACTAGAGCAAGTTCAAAGAGAGTAAGAGGTGACCACCGGGTGAGACGGCATGAAAGACCTTCAAGAGGAACCGGTGTGAAGGGTGCTTCACGTGTTAAACGCGTGGGTTCACAAAGGACAAAAACAAGGAGAGAAGCTTCTCCTAAAAAAGAAACTGTTCAACCTCCCAAAGAAGTCCCTGCTCGAGAAAAAGCCGCGATTGATGTAGAATTTCAAGTGCTAAAACCAAAAGAAACACTAACAACGCCTACTTATGCTGAAGAATCTGAAGAAACTATTCCCGAAATATCTTCAGAAGAACGTTTGGAAAGGATGACTAAAATCTGTAAGCTCTACAACACTATTGAAATTGTTACCTTAACTAAACAGTTAGGGTTCAAGGATAGAGATGATTTGGAAGAATGGTTATTGGACAATGCTGAAAACTTCCCAATATCGATAGATAAGGATACAATAATAATCAAAGAGTAAACTCAAAAAGGCTACTTATTCGTTTGTAACTCAATACTCACTATTAAGTGGCTATTTTTCTTAACTAGTAAGACTAAAAAAGGAACTTTCTAGAATAAAAAATAATGAAGTTTTTAGCTGACCAAGTTGTTCTAAAAGAAGTTGATGCAGACGCCACTGTTATTTTTGTTTTTGAGGATGAGCTGAATATAGCTCTTTTAACTGAACTTAACACTCTTACTAGTGACCATTTTAATGAAGTGATTGAAACTAGTAAGTTTGAGGCAAAGAAAGGGAATTACTTAATCTACTATTCTTCAAATGAAGCAAGGATTAAACCGATTCATTTGGTAGGGCTAGGTAAAAAAGAAAAAATTACTGCAAAGATACTGCTTAATGAAGGAGCCAATCTTTCTCGTAAAATCCTTAATTCAGGAATAATAAAAGTAGGAATACTTCTTACTCCTTTCTTTGAAACCAAGGAAAATAATTCATGGCTAGAACTCCTTTTGGAAGGATACTATTTAGGTACATATCAGTTTAATCACTTAAAAACAACCAATCTTGATAAAATTAAGAAGATTGAGCAAACAACAGTTTTCTATTCTGATGAAAGCAAAAGCTCACTCATTAAAGAAACAACAAATAACGCCAGAGTATTGGCTGAAGCTATTACTAATGCAAAAGACTTGGGCAATTTACCGGGGAATAAAGCAACTCCAAACCACTTATCAGAGGTTGCATTAAATATGGGAAGAGAACTTCCTTTGAAAGTAACCATTATGGAGAAGGAAGAACTTGAGGTAAAAGGTTTTGGCTCATTTTTGAGCGTTTCCAAAGGTAGTTATCCCGACGATGATCCTCGCTTAATAATTATGGAATACGGAGAAAAGAAAGAGGATAATGATACAATAGTTTTGATAGGGAAGGGATTAACTTTTGATTCAGGTGGAATAAGCATCAAAGCGTCCTCGGGGATGGAAGATATGAAATTTGATATGTGTGGTGGATCAGCAGTTATTTGCGCTATGGAAGCAATTGCACAGTTAGGTGGGGATCAACATGTGGTTGGCATAGTACCGGCAACAGATAACATGCCAAGCGGTAGAGCCAGTAAACCAGGGGATGTAGTAACTTCTTTATCTGGGAAAACAGTAGAAATAATCTCAACAGATGCTGAAGGAAGAATGATACTAATTGATGCAATTACTTGGTCAATG
>DAOWED010000236.1 GCA_030638685.1 Candidatus Heimdallarchaeota archaeon
AAAATCTTCAACGATTTTAAGGTTTGCTCCATCTACTTGAATTGAAATATCTAATGGTTGATCCAGATATTCACTTTGTTTTTTAGTTAGTAGAAATGCGTAGGAGCCTAAAGTGCCAATTAACACAATTACAGATAACAGAAAGGGTAGAAGTTGAAACAGAGTTTGTTTCTTTTGAGTAAATATCTTTCTAAAAAACCATTTATTAAAAATCATCATTTCTTCACCTTTAATTTCTTGTATGTTACCCTTTGTAAGCTCCTTTAGTCATTTCTTGCTTAAATTCAGCCGATTTTACTACTCTGAATCGATAGTAAAGTAAAAGACCTAGATTCCAAAGAATAAGAACGATTAGTAGAGCTGAACCCCAAAAAATAGTTTCATTGCTTATCACTTGCATTGGTTTTGGCTGCGTTTGATAATCAGAACCAAACTTTGGGTATTCTATTTTTAGAAACTGGTCAGAAATTAGTATTACAATGGTATAGATTAAATTTCCAATAATAATCCCTGCTATTACATGAAATAATACAGCTATTGTGAATGCAATTAAGAATAATTGACCAAAAGTTGATACTGAAAAACCTCGAGCGTTTAAAACTCTCATTATCTTGATCCGTTCATCCTTCGCTCTGGAAAGTGATACTGTAAGAATAAGATTAATACCTATAATTGCAGTCAATGAAAAAATACCAAACATAAAATTCTTAGCTTTTACCGAAGCTTTATCCTCATAATTCTGATAACGTTCATCATTATAGTACATCGGTTTAGCATCAATAGACGAAACATGTGAAATTAGACTGAGGATTGAGTCTTTGTAGTTATTATCTATCTTAAGCATAAGAAAACTAGGTGAAGCTGTCTCGTTAACAATGTCAAAATAATCATCGTAATCAATAACTAAGTCAGCATTTTCCCTTACTGTGGGTAAAAACCTAGTAAAAATAGCTTCGACTGAGAAGATATTGTTAATATTAGGTAATAGTCCGTTAACTTCGAAAAGTGAGTCTATTCTATATGAATTATCTGAAGCATAAGCAGCGGACATTAATACACCATTTGATTCTTCAAGAGCTGAAAAAAGGTCGAGTGTAGATCCTTCAACATTATATTTTCCATGGACATGAATAAAGTCACCATGTTTAGAGGCATTTACCATGATTAAGCGTAAACTTTCACCCGTTTTTGAATAAACAGTTTTTTCATACATAAGACAATAATCTTCAATTCCTGGTTCCTCAATCACTCTTTCCCAGTCCATACCCGATGTTCTAACCATAACATCCCCTCCAAACTGTTCATCATAAAGTTGGTAATAATAAGCGTCTTTTGCATCATAGAACGAAAAGATTAGTGCAAGTATGATGCATAAAATAAAAGATAAGAAAAACATCTGTCGAGTTATATTGAGAGGTATCCTTACTCCTCGCATAAGATAATGACTCAATTTACCTACCTTCATACGATAAACTTGGGTAATTAACCAGAGACATAATGGTAGACCTATTTTCCAAATACCCCAGAGAATACCTACAATCATAGTCACAAATATCAACCAAGAAGTCTGGTTGAGGTTATCTGAAAGAGGAAGATTAGTTTGAAGCCTAGTAAACAGGTATAAAAGAAAAAGATCAAAGGAAATCACTCCAAAAAATATCAATTTACTCTTTGCAGACGATTGAGGAGTGGGCTGCAAATTTATCCCTTGGGTATATTTTGCTTTTGACAGAATTTCAGTCCAAATGGCCAAAAATTGAAGAGAAGCAATAAATACTGTTAGAAAGATAATAATTGATAATGAGGATTGTGTTTGAACGGCTCCTTGCGAAGAAATTTGTTTTAGAACAACTCTGTCAAGAAATAACATAATAAGAAACATGACAACATCGAAGAATAGACATACTAAAATAAGTGTCCCGCCGACCATCCACCTTGTAGCTCCTCTAGAATAAAGATTAGATATTAAGTTTCGATTTTCAGCTATTTGACGTTGAACTACTCCTAAAGTAACGAATAGTGGGAATGTAAGAATAACTACTATTGGCAAAGAATAATTTAACCACAAGTCTTCCGCTTGTTCCCTAGTTTCTTCAAGATTGGTTCTTAGAATATCATGGGAATGGTAATTGATAAAATATGCATTATAACCGTGATTAATAATATATTCAACTTTTTTTCTGAGGTCTTTAGTATATTCAATCAACTCAGAAGGATCAGAGATCTGTTCTAAATCATCTGAGTTATAATCGATCAAGAAGTAAGCAAGAGCCCCTTGATAGTTGATCCATGGATCAGTATTAATCATTGTTTCTGAAGAAATCACAATAGTGAATTCTGGGATTGTTGAATCAGCTGTTTCTGTAAGAAAGGAGGCATCAAGATTTTGCTTAAGATCATAGCTGTCGCTTCTATGAAGAGATGAAAAATCAGAAGTTAGGTTATTAATTGTTCCTCTAAAAATAAGAGGGAATTTGCATCGAGAAATATAAGAGAGGTCACTTGAATTAGACGAAGAGACTTCAATAGTAAAAATGGGGATGAGATATTCTGAACCAACTGATAAGTTGTAGTGTTCAACCATATCAGCTGAAGCATAAAAATGGTTATCAGGGATGGTCAAACCTAATGGTTCTAATGTAGAGTTAGGAAAAGAATAGAAGTTGAATAATGAGAAGTCCTCAATAGTATAATTAACAGTAGAGGAAGAGTTAACAAAACCATTCAAAACCGCATAATGAAAGTAATGGGCGTCGCTAATATATGGCTCATTTTCAAGCTCATCAACAAAAATATCACCTGTTCTTAATGATTTGAAAGAATATTTGGTAACTATTAAATCGGGTTCAGTATCTATTGCCTCTTGAATCATTTGACCAGTTATGTGATCAATAGCAGAGATACTACCTACTAAAGTTAAGAAGGCAAGAAGTAGAGGAGCGAAAATAAACAAAGCTAAGTTTAAATTGCGCTTCAAAACCCGATAGAAGATTACACGCATTAGGCATTAAATAATTTAAGTATATTTAATCTTATGCCTCATTATGTGTCATAGTGAATATTAGACATTTTCCGTCAATTTATCAAGAGAATTTTCATGGATACTAGATCTTTGATCAACCTGCCAAAAGAAGTGAATTATGATGGAAGATGTCAAAATAAAACTTTCTGCATTATGGGTATCACATTTTTTAATTTGGACCTTTGGAGACATGGTGAGACTTATTCAACCAGACGGCTTAGAAGATGTTATAGCGGATCCAGCATCAAATGAGCTATTGTTATTCGTAGCTGCACCATTAGGGGCGATTCAAGCATTTATGATTGTACTCTCTGTAATGTGGGAGAGAAAGGCGAATCGTAGAGCAAACATAAGTATGGGTATTTTATACACTTTGATTAATATCGCGCATTTAGCTGACATTATTGTGAATCAATTAGCTGCTTGGGAAATACTATTAGCAGTAGTCTATCTTACTTTCAATGTACTAATTATTAAGCATGCTTGGGAATGGCGAACAGAGGAAAGTTAAGATTCTAACAAGCTAGTTACTATATATTCTTGTGAGAGATCTTGACGGGAATGTTTTTGAGACTTTTCCAAAGTAATAAAAACGATGATTTTGTCATTTCTCTCGATTATTTCAACTATGAATTTATTAACTCAGAGAGATTTTTTCATCAAAATTGCTGAACTACAGATTGTAAATTCAACTGATTGTTTCAATCGTTCATCAGCATTTTCAATGGATAATTTGGAATAATTATGCTTCTCAAAGAATTTTTCTGCAGTATCTGTGAAAAGAAAAAGTGAAATTAAACCTAATTCTTTAGCATATTTTTCAATTGCAATTAACATTTTCTTACCCAATCCTAAGCCTTGAAAACCCTTCTCAATAACTAAGGATCTTAGAAGACCAATCTGATCATATTTCTCTATTCCAACAAGTCCAAGTATCTCTCCAGTATTATTAGAGATTAAGACAAGAAAATTATCAAAATTATCCTCAATGCCATCCACTGGTAAATCATGTTTGATTAATAGATCACTTGCTTCTTTCAAATCATCCATTCTTGCCTTACGAGGGTAAAATCTAGCTATCTTATCTAAATCCATAAGAATAATTTAAATTGACGGTATTTATTGTTTTCTTCCAATATCTTACTAAGGTTGTCCCATAAATAGTAGAATCTAAATATGGACTGGGAGCCTACAGAATATATGGCTATACTTTGTATTCACCCAGCTAAACTAGAATCTCTTTTAGCTTCTTTTAAACCTTTCTTGTGCGAACGTTTCCCGACTCAGGAACCATCAGCTACTGGACGGGGTCGTCCATTTATTGGACCCCAATGGGTTCTTGTTGCTTTGGGGGTAATAAAATCTGATCTCCCAATGACTTGGAGATCTTTTGCAAAGGCTCTTACTCTTTGCAAGGAAATCCTTGCAAAATTCAAGGTCATTAACCTACCAAGCAAAACAACTTTGCATAGGTACTGGAAACAAACTCTTGAAGGACCTCTGAGACGAGTTCTCACAGAAATTGCTTGGAATGTTGCGGGTGAGGAAACTAAGGATTTAGCTATTGACAGTAGTGGCTTTCAACTAAAGGCTGGCTCCTTGTGGCGTCTCTTAAAGTGGGATCGAGGAAAATTAAAAAAAACTTCACCTCATTTCGACAAAGCACATATCCTTGCAGACACACGCTCTCAAGCTGTGTTAAGCATTCAATTCACTCAATCTTATGATGCTGACGTGAAATTAGTTCGACCACTAATTAGACGTGCGCAAATTCCATCTGGCGTTACTTGTAGGCTTCATGGAGATAAAGCGTATCACGATGAGGTGTTGCAAGAAGAATTACTTAACCGAGGGCTTAAACTAATCGTTGAACCTAAAAAAAACACGGTAGACCACGGTACGTCATCGTTTAGAGATCAATCATTTAGATTTTATCAAGCAAATTCTGGGCTTTGGCATGCTACTTTTCGCACATATCGCAAATCTTCGGTTGAGCATGTTTTTGGGGTAGTAAAACTTCGTCCTGTCCCCATGAATGCTCGAAGAGAGAGGATGCAACATAAACAACTCCTTGCACGATTCCTCATGTATAACATGCGTCTGTGGCTAACGCCACAGTCAGACACATCCTAGGAATTATGGGACAGGCTTCAAAAATTCTTTGCTTAATCATAAGTAGTTTAGCCCTCTTTTACATGTTAACGTATTTTTGCACATAGTGTCAACTATGCGCAATAATTATTGATTCACTCTTAAGTTTTAGCCAAGACCACGTTATGAAAATAGAATATAGATAGAGCTG
Organism: Candidatus Heimdallarchaeota archaeon; assembly: GCA_030638685.1. Taxonomy (GTDB): domain Archaea; phylum Asgardarchaeota; class Heimdallarchaeia; order Heimdallarchaeales; family DAOWED01; genus DAOWED01. Next base: position 5,325 of record DAOWED010000236.1, read on the forward strand.
AAAAGAATAGATTATGATTTAAACAGTGTGTTGATAAGATAGGTTTAATACAATATTTGAAAATAGTTTATCTATGCGTAGATCGAATGAAGTGATGTATTCACTTTTAAATTTAGCTGAAATGTCTCTTCTATTAATGCTTGCAGTTGTTTTGTATCAACAAATAGAACCTGAATATCAATATATGACTTTTGCTTATAATGTAAACAAAAACATATATTATATTTTAGGTCCAATTATCGGTATAGCTGCTATAAAACTATTACAATTCTTTATTATGATTACAGGACATGAAGAAGTCGAATATTATTGATGGTGGAGCCAGAGAATTATAAATACTGATTTACTCATAAAAACGATTCATTCTTTTTTTAGCTACATTGTTAATGTGTCTGCTACATTTGATAACCACAAAACAGATAACTTGATATAATATTTTATGATAAATTTACTTACTAAACTTGAGGAATTTAACAAATGATACTTTGGAAAGATATTACCCCCGGTCCTAAAGCTCCTGAAATTGTTCATGCGATTATAGAGTGTAAAAAAGGCGAACAAAATAAATATGAACTATCCAAAAAAGCTAATGTCTTAGTTCTGGATCGTGTCCTTCACTCAAGCGTCACTTATCCGCACAACTATGGTTTAATTCCTTCTACTTTTGCTAAAGATGATGATCCTTTGGATATTCTTGTCTTAACAACTAAACCCATTGAACCTTTGACTGTTATTGAAGGGAGGCCAATTGGTGTTTTGATTATGGAAGATGAAAAAGGAATAGACGAAAAAATCCTTGCTGTAGCTCAGTATGATCCTGTTTATCGTGAGTATCAAGATATCGTACAGCTACCTCAGCATATCCTTCATGAGATTAAAGAATTTTTCAGAACCTACAAAAATCTAGAATATGGAACAAGTGAAACCGATAAACCTTTTGTCAAAGGCTTACAATGGAAAGGTAGAGATGCTGCTCATATGGTTATCGAACAATGTATAAACTCTTTCCAGGAAAAATTCGGTCAATTAGGAACCTTAGATCCTTTCTAAAATTAATCTAAGCGTTGCTTAGTCCCATTAGTTCCTCAATTCTGTTGAGATTTTCTTCACCAAATAGAGTTTTAAGTTCTTCAAAAACAGACTTTCTAACATGATCTGCATAGCTTTTTCCATAGATTCTTTTTAGTTCTTTCAAAACTAGGGTGAAGGGCCTTAGCAGCTCATTGATAATTTCGTCTGTTATCTTTTTCTCTTTTAGGTAAACTTTCACATTATCAAAAATTGGTACATTGTTCAAATTCAAGTAAACCAGTCTTAGTAAAGTGGTTTTTTCAGATGTTATTCTATTATCTACAAACTGGTTTGCTCCTGAGCCCATGTCCTTACTTATAACTATAATAAGGACTGAATACAGACTTTCAGCTATTGCACTTACTCTTTCTCCTTCGGTAAGTATACTGATATAATCCTTACTCAAAAGCAGCTCAAGTAACTCCTTGCATTCACGTTGTAATAATGAAGCCTTTTCAGAAAGTCTTTTTGCAGAAAATTTACCATTAATACTTCTGATAACTTCTATGGCTTTATCAGAAAACATGTTTATTATTGCTTCATAGGTGCTTTCATGCTCTAAATTACTTTCCACAATCATTGTTGCTCCTTTAGAAGTCATAGCTGGAATATCATACATGTTTACAACTGTTACGAACTCTACTAACCCTTGAGCTCTCATAAGAGCGAGTATTTCTATTGTGGATGTAATACTCCTATCTGCCTTTTCAGCAATTTCTTCAACTGTCAGATTACCGTCGATGACAGCTATAATCCCCCATCCTTCATCAGGGATAAGTTTAGGTATTTCATCATTTTCAATTTGACTTGTCAGAATTGGTACATAAAAACCTTTGATAAATTCGGTAGAAAGCGTCTGAAAGATCATTTCTTTAAAGTTCTCGAATTGTGACGATTTAACAATCTTCTCTTCCAACATTGAAGCGAATTTAAACTCAAATGCCATTAGAAGTGAACGCATCTTTGTTTCTAGCTCGTCTGAGATACTTTTCGCAATGTAAACAACTGATACTATTTTACCCGTTTCAAATCCAAGGATAAGGTCCCCTTGATCAATTCTCTTTAGTTCACGGTTATAATACTCTTTTGAGAAACTTTTAATTGCGGAAACATAGCCTGTAAAAAGCATGGTGTCTTTCATTTTCTCGAGAGATAGATGTACCTCTAAGATAGGTAGCCCATTTTTGATGAATGCAATATATGATATATTATCCTCATATTCAGCTGGCATTAGATCCCTCATAATTAGTTAACTCAAACCTTCTGTGCCGTGAAACACAATTGCTTATATACATTAACCTCAATTAAATACATAAACGTTACCACAACAGATATTGGTAAATATTAAGTTTTGGAAATGTAACTATTAAAGTAAATTGAGGATTAAAGTGGTTATAATAAACTAGAACTAAGTTCTTCTTCCGTTATTAGTTGTTTATCCACGAATTAGCGATTTTACTAGTAAAAACAATGATTTTATATAATCCTTTATGCATTTAATAGATATATAGGAGTCGCTTAAAGGATGGATCATCAAATTTGTTGACAGAGTAAACTGCTTTTCAATGATATCATCAGCTGACGCCATATTTAATTACACTTTTAAAAAATTAACAATTGTTGACGTGAAGTAAGATGACAAAAATAGATAATAAACCCTTTACCTCAGTATCACCCATTTTTAATCTTCCAGAGCTGGAGAACAAAATGAGGGAATTCTGGAATAAGGAAAAAATATACGAAAAGACACAAGAGCTACGCTCATCTGAACCAAAATTCAGGTGGGTAGAAGGTCCCCCCACAGCTAATGGGGAACCCCATGTAGGCCACATTATAACCCGATGCTACAAAGATCTCATTTTACGTTTTAAAACAATGAGTGGTTTTCATGTAGTGCCCCGAACCGGTGGCTGGGATACACATGGTTTGCCAGTAGAAGTAGAAGTTGAAAAAGAACTAGGCTTTGAATCAAAGCAAGATATTCTAGATTATGGCATGGTTAAATTTAATCAGAAATGTAAAGCTTCAGTCTTCAAATACGAAGCTGAATGGAGAAAAATGAGTGAAAGAAATGCTTTCTGGTTAGATATGGATAATTCATATATCACATTAGAGGATAACTATATTGAATCAGTATGGTGGTCACTTAAAACTCTCTGGGATCAAGGATTGCTTTACAAGGGCTGGAAAATAGTTCCGTGGTGCCCAAGATGTGGTACTTCTCTCTCAAGCCATGAAGTAGGTCAAGGATACAAAGATGTAGTAGATCCAGCTATCACTGTCCGTTTCAAGTCGGTAGATATGGAAAATACTTGGTTCTTAGCATGGACAACTACTCCATGGACATTAATCTCTAATGTAGCCTTATCAGTTCACCCGGACTTTACTTATGTTATAGCTGAAAAGGATGGAACAAAGTACATCTTAGCTGAAGAACTAGTTGAAACGGTTCTCGGTGAAGACTGGAATATAGAAATGAGAGTTTCGGGTCAAGAATTGGAAGGTAAATCTTACGAACCTTTATTCCCCTGGCTTGTGCCTACAACTGAAAAGAAAGGATTCTTTGTAACAGTTGCTGATTATGTAACCTTAGATGAAGGAACAACAGGTATAGTTCATTCAGCTCCAGCTTTTGGTGCTGATGATGCTGAAATAGGTACATTGTATAATTTACCCAGTTTTAATCCTGTTTTAGAAGACGGAACTTTTGATGAAATCATTGAACCTTTTGCAGGAATGTTTGTTAAAGATGCAGACAAACACATCATAAAAATGCTCGATGAAAGAGGTGATTTGCTAATAGAAACAACTGTGGAACACAGTTATCCTTTCTGCTGGAGATGTGATTCTCCACTAATATATTATGGTCGAGATTCTTGGTTCATAAAAATGGCCAGTTTAAGAGAAGAACTTCTTGAGAATAATGAACAGATCAACTGGGTACCTAAACATATCAAGAATGGTCGTTTCGGTAATTTCTTGGATACCGTCGTCGATTGGTCATTATCAAGAAACAGATTCTGGGGCACTCCTCTACCAATATGGGTTTGTCCAAAAGGACACTTCCATTGTGTTGGTTCAAAAGAAGAACTGGTAGAACTTACAGGAAAACCTCTTCCGGACGACTTTGAATTACATCGACCTTGGGTAGATGATATACACTTTAATTGTCCAGAATGTAATGATAAGATGACTAGAGAAGAATATGTCATAGATTGCTGGTATGATAGTGGTTCAGCTCCTTTTGCACAGTATCATTACCCCTTTGAAAACAAAGAACTCTTCGATGAACACTTTCCATTTGACTTTATCTCAGAAGCAGTAGATCAAACCAGAGGGTGGTTTTACAGCATGTTGGCAATAAGTACTGCAATCTTCAAAAAACCATCATACATGAACTGTGTTGTATTCGGTCATATCTTAGATGATACCGGCGTAAAGATGTCCAAATCAAAAGGAAATGCTATTTCTACTGATCATGCTTTTGACACGGAAGGTTCTGACGCAATACGTTGGTATCTATTCAGCACACCAGTGTGGAATCCAAGCAAATTTTCACTTAAGACGGTGAATGAGCTGCGAAGAAGGGCAATAAATACCTTCTGGAACGTTTATTCCTTCTTTGTAAATAATGCTAATACGGATAAGTTCACTCCTTCAGAAGAACCAATCGTACTAGAAAAAAGAACTAAACTTGATCAATGGTTATTACAAGCCTTCAACAAGTTGGCTTTAACGGTAAAAAATGAGTTGGATACCTATAAGGCTCATAATGCCATAAAAGCACTTGATTTCTTTATAGTAGAATCACTAAGTAACTGGTATGTTAGACGTTCTCGTCGTCGTTTCTGGAAAGAAGAGATAGATGATGAAAAAGAAAGTGCATATCAAACACTCTATGAAGTAATAGTTGGATTGGTAAAATTACTGGCCCCATTTGTACCATTTATTGCTGAAAACGTTTATCAAAATCTGGTGAAAGGAATAGATGAAACAGCTCTAGAGAGCGTTCATATGCTCAGATTTCCAGAAGTTGACCCTGAGTCAATAGATCAAGAAATGCTTGAAACTATGGAAAATGTAATCGCTTATACTTCTGCCGCAAGAGCAGCTCGATCAAGTGCTAATTTGAAAGTAAGACAACCACTTTCATTCATGGCTCTAATCGGCTCAGAAGAAGTCTTGGACAAAATAAAGCCTTATGAGGCTGTTTTTGCAGAAGAATTGAATGTTAAGGAAGTAAGCTTTGCCGTTTCTGGTGATCAATTCACAAGGTACGAGCTTCAACCTAACTTCAAAGCGTTAGCTCCTCGAGTAAAATCACTGGTTAATCCTATAAAGGAAAAACTGGCTAATTTGAGTGTAGAGGAAGCAGTAGAAATAGTCGATGCTCTCAAAGCAAAAGAAGAAGCTAGCTTAACCATCAATGGTGAGGAAGTACTTCTCTATACTGGTGATGTTGAAGTAGTTATCAGTGAAGTTGAAGGTTATGTTAGTGAAAGAGTAGGTTCCTCCGGACAAGCAATACTTGACTCTCGACTTACTCCTGAACTGATAAAAGAAGGTTTAGCAAGAGAAGTAACTCGAAGAATCCAAGAAATGAGGAAACAGATGGATTTAGAATATACTCAAAAGATAGAAGTTGTCTGGTCAAGTTCTGTTGACGAAACATTTGAAGAGATGTTTGAAACACATGGTGATTACATCAAAAAAGAAACTCTCTCTCTTAAAATAGAGAAAGGAGCTCCAAAAGATGTTTCTGAAGGTTTAAGTCAAGAATGGATAATAAATGACTTTAGCTTAACCTTGAATGTAATAGGAAAGTAATATTTCTTATTCGTTACCTCCCCTTCTATTTTTTTTTAATAAGATTAGATTTCAATAGTGTAAATTAAAAACTGTAAAATCTAAAAAAAGATGCGAAAAAAGTGAACGGGAGGAGGAAAATCAAGATAAAGTGATTACTTTATCTTTTTTGCCAAGGAGTGCTGAAATAAACTGGAGTAGCGGCTGCTCCTCTTTTAATGTTAATATCAGAGTATTCAAGCATCTTGACTATTTCTTTGAACCTATTTCTCAAAGTTACAGGAGTAGTGTTTGAAATCTCAGCTACTTGTTGTTGAGTTCTTCTCTCACCTGTTTGAATGGATGCGATGTATACACATGCTGCACTTATAGAAACTGGGCTTTTACCCATGGTCAATTTTGCGGCTTTTGCCTCATTGAGTATTGTTAATGCTCTGTTTTGAGTTGCTGGAGTAAGCTCCAATCCTGCTGAAATTTTTGCAATTATTTTTGCAGCATCAAGCGAAGCGACTTGCACATTCAAATCTTTAACATATACTCTAAAGCATCTTGCAATTAATTTTCTATCAACTTCAGAGTTTTCTTCCAAATCTTTAATTGTTAGAGGTAATCCGTGACTTCTGGTTGCTAAATACATTGCAGCAGTAATCATTGATCTTATTGATCTCCCTCTAATTAAACGAGCTTTGAGAGCTTTTCTGTAATATAGTGAAGCTGTCTCTAAAATGTCTTGGGAAAGATCGAAATTTCCTCCGACTTGTTTTAGAATACGCAAAGCAATTCTTAAGTTTCTAATTTCAGATTTATTGGTTCTTGAATTTAGCCATCTTAATCTCCTCATCCTGTTGATCATTGATGGAGCAATTCTTTGACCTTTAGCATCTATTCTTGAAGTTGAAATCTTAGTAGATAATCCCATATCCGGCCTTAAAGTCGTTACTGGAGCGCCTGATCTAGCCCTTGAACTTGATTCATCTGAATCATAACATCTTGTTTCAGGACCTAAATCTATAACTTGATCAACTACTAAACCACAATTAGTACAAACAACTTGCCCTCTATCGTATTGACTAACTAATTTTGAAGCCCCACAGTCGGGACACGAATTTATTGACATTTTAGAAATTTCACCAAACCCAAATGATTAATTTCAATATATATATCTCACAATAGTTAATAAGATTTATGTAGATTAGATTTTCTTCTTAAACTATTTTTTAACTATTATATTAAGTTAACGCATTGCCTATTCAATAAGAATCCTTGTAAATCCTCTCCTCAACCCTCCAACCTTTTAAATTTCACACGTTAGCCTAGTCCACATCATTCAACCGCTAAACATACAAATTTAGCACTTTAGCGGGGAGGTCTTCTGCATGCTAAACCCTCCAAAACAAGTTCTAGTAACTTAAAAAAGTGAAATAATTTCAGAAAAAAGAAAGTATGGGTGTTGATCAAAAAAGAACTTTCTATTCATTCCCAGATTCTTCTTCAAGGACTTTATCGATGACATCTTTGAGAGTTTTGTTATGATTATGAGGATCTTCGATAATCTTGGTTGGTGGTTGGCCCTTTTTATTGCTTAGGCTACGAATTTCCATAACGGTAGAAGAAGGGGCAAGCATTATGATGTCTTCAGCAATTTCTCTTACAGTAACATGATTTGCGTTAGCTGCTTCATTTAATGAGGTAAGAAAGTTGTTTTTATCATAATTATTGCCTGAAAATCTCTTAAGGTTGAGAAAAACGATTGTTTCTTTGTTTTCAAGGGGAGTGAAAATGGGCTCAAACTCAATTTGATCAAGAAGAGTGAAAAATTTGATTATAGGCGAGGAATCTGGCTGTTTAGAGCCCCTTCCGTTCATACTAAGTTGATTTACTAGCTTAAGTTTATTTCTTGATTGAATGTATAGAAAGCCAGAGATGGCTATTAGAATTATTGATAGTAAAAGAATTATTAGTTCAAGCAATTCGATCCCGATCTATCATTACATTTCTCCTATTTAAATTTTAAAATTGAACTCATAAAAAAAATGGTAATAATATGTCAAATGATACAAGATCATCCTCTAACAGATTGTAATTAGTTTACTATCAGACGTGAGACGATTGATTTAATAAAAAGCTAGATTGTAGTGGTATATAATTAGATTGAAAGTGATTATAATGGTAGACAAATCTCAACTTCGATCCTTCTTTAATAGCTCAAAATATGAAGTAGAGCTGTTTCGGAGAGAGAATTTTATTAGAAAAAAATGCACAGTTTGCAGTGGACACTATTGGACACTGGAGAGTGATTCAGATACTTGTGGTGATACAAGTTGTGTAGGTAGTTATCAGTTCATTGGAAAGCCAAGTGTAAATTGGTCGTTAGATGATACTATAACAAATATGACTCGTTTTTTTGAGAAGAATGGGCATACACCTATTGATCCTTATCCCGTAGTTGCAAGGTGGAGAAATGATATTCAGTTTACCATAGCTTCAATCGCTGATTTCCAACCTTGGGTACTAAGTGGGGTTGTCGATCCACCAGCAAATCCATTAACTGTTCCTCAACCTTGTGTACGTTTTGGAGGAGACTTCAATGATCTTGATAATATAGGTAAAACAGGAAGACATTTCACATCTTTTGTAATGTTCGGACAACATGCGTTTAACAGTAAAAAGTTAACAAATGGGTATTGGATGGATAAATGTATTGATCTTAATTTCGAGTTTCTAACAACTGAGCTTAAACTTAAGCCTGAAGAAATAAAGTACAAGGAAGATATCTGGATTGGAGGTGGAAACTTCGGACCAAACCTTGAATCAATGGCAAAGGGGTCTGAACTAGTAAATAGCGTTTTCATGCAGTATGAAATATTACCAGATGGAAGTCATAGAGAAATGGACATGACAGTCATTGATGTTGGCTGGGGTGCAGAAAGAGTAGCTTGGTTCACACAAGGGACAGCAACCATTTATGAGGCCCTAGTAGAGCCCACATTAAATTATTACAGAAAGGAAACGGGTTTCAAAGGCAATGATAAATTGGCTCAAGACTATTTTACTCTTGCAGGCCTGTTAGATGTAAACGAATCAATTGACTTAAAGGATGCCAAATTAAAAATCAGTGAACAATTAGGTTATGATCAAGCAGAATTAGTTAAAGAAATTGAACCATATGAAGTAATGTATGGTATAACTGACCATGTTAGAACACTGGTGTTTGCATTCGCAGATGGAGCTATACCCTCCAATGTTGGAGGAGGGTATAATATTAGAATAATGATGCGTCGAATCTTTTCATTGATGGATGCTTATAATTTGAGTATTGATCCAATCGAAATGTCAATGATCCAGATTGATGACCTCAAGAAAACTTTTCCAAGAGTAGTTGATGCACGAGAGATAGTTAAAATTCTCTTCCCATTAGAACGGAAAAGATATGAAAAGACTAAGAAATCAGGAGCAAGGTATGTAAAAACTCTATTATCATCTAAGAAGGAAATCACACCAAACGACTTCCTGGAGATGTATGAATCAAGAGGTATCAGCCCAGAAACAATTACTGAGATAGCTCGAGAAAATAATGTTGAGATTGAAATTCCTTCTTATTTTTATTCTTTACTAAGTCAAGCTCGTCTAAGAAGTATTTCAGAAGAAGAAGAATCAGTAGAAATGGAGCTGGATGAGATGGCTAAAAACTTACCTGAAACTCATAGAACTTACTATGATGATGTTTACCAAGTAGAACATACAACTAAACTACTTGAAGTAATTGACAGCCAAATATTAGTTTTCGAATCAACTATTTTCTATCCTGAAGGAGGAGGACAGGCACCTGATCACGGAAAAGTTATAATTGAAGGAAAAGAGTATGAAATTATCAATGTCCAATCAAAAGGTCCTGTAGTATTGCATTGGGTAGATAAACCGATCAATTTATCATCTGAAGGACAAGAAGTTAAGCAAATTCTCGATAGCAAACGAAGACGTGCCTTAATGAGAAACCATACTGCTACTCACATTATCAATGGCGCAGCTCAAAGAGTTCTAGGGTCACATGTGTGGCAAGAAGGAGCTGATAAAACCCCTGAAAAAGCAAGATTAGACCTTTCTCACTATAAACATGTAACTCATGAACAATTACAAGAGATCGAGATGATTGCAAATCAAGTAGTCATGGAAAATAGAACTATTCACCATGAAGAGAAGGAAAGAACTGATGCAGAACAGGAGTACGGCTTCCGAATTTATCAAGGAGGAGCTGTTCCTGGAAAGAACCTTAAGATAATTTCAGTAGAAGGTCATGACACAGAAGCTTGTGGAGGAACACATCTTAAAAATACTGGAGAAGTAGGTTTAATCAAGGTTTTAGGTGCTGAACGAATACAAGATGGAGTTATTCGTCTTTCCTTTAGTGCAGGAGAAGCAGCAATTAATGCTATGCAAGAAGAAAATAGATTGCTGAAAAGTACAGCTGAAAAGATCAGTGTTCAACCTGAGATCCTTCCTCAAAGCGTAGAACGTTTCTTTGAAGAATGGAAAAGCCGAGCTAAAGAAATTGAACGCTTGCAAAATGATCTAGCTAAAGCAAAAATACCTTCATTAATTGATCACGCTGAAAAAATTGGTTCTACTCGAGTTATCTTTGAAGAGATAAGTGGTGATAGGGATGAACTTGTCCAAATAACTGGTAAACTAATCTCAGAAGCTGAAGACTTATTGGTAGTGTTATTTAATAAAACTAAAAAAGTTACAGTTATAGTTGGAAGAAGCGAAGGAAGCACCATACCTCATCTAGAAGTAGCTAGAGATCTTTCAAAAATAGTTGGAGGAGGAGCCGGTGGAAGAGGCGATCTTATTATGGGAGGCGGACCAAAGGTCGATTCCTATGATCAACTACTTGAAGAAGGATTAAAAATAATTAAGCAAAAACTGGCTTAATCCTAAGTCAATTAATTAGCATAAAATTCAAAAAACCTCTGACAAAATGCTCATAATGAAAGAATTGAAAACAGATGTAGTTATTGTTGGTGGAGGACCAGCTGGAGTTTCAGCGGCACTTATCCTTGGGCAAAATAAGGTAAACGTTATCTTAGTTGATAGAAAATCAAAAGATCAAATAGGCAATAAACATTGTGGAGATGCTTTAAGTCCGGTATTAACCGAAAAAATCAAACTGAAAGGCATCCCTTCCCCTAGACAAGAGGATCTCTGCGCTCATGTAAACGAGCTTTATATGTGTTCAATAACCCCCGGAGCTGAATTAAAAGTTAGAAATCGTTCAGCAACAGTTGATAGGCACACATATGGTCAATTCCTACTTGAAGAAGTAGAAAAACATGAAACGGTTACAGTTCTTTCAGAATGTAGGATGATGAAGCCTATTATTGAAAATGGTGCAATTGTTGGTGTAGAGGGACGAGAAAAGAATGAGGCAATACAGATAAGAGCTTCAGTTGTAGTAGATGGAGCTGGGACCAGAAGTAATATCAGAAAAAATATTCCAGAAGATTTTCCAGTTAAATTTGACAGAAAAACCTCAAAAGTAGAAACATTGACCTCATATCGTGAAATAATAGAAACTTCAAAAGCATCTGAGTGGCAAGAAGCACTTTATTTAATTTATGAAGAGGAAGCACCAATGCCAGGTTATTGGTGGATTTTTCCGAAGGGAAAAGACAGACTGAATGTGGGTCTTGGTTTCCTTCTCCTTCCCTCTAATAAAAACATCTCAACTAAAGAACGATGTCAACTTATCAGAAAAAGGTCTTTTCCCGATGCTAAAGTGATAGATGGTGGAGGCGATCTTATTCCCGCAAGATTACCTTTAAGATCCTGTGTTGCCCCCGGGTATATCGCAGTTGGTGACGCTGCTTGTTTGGTCAATCCAATCTCTGGAGAAGGGCATGGACCAGCCCTTTGGTCAGGCATTTATGCAGCACAAACTATAATTGATGCTCTTAAAAAAGGTGATTTTTCAGAAAAAAGTTTATGGGCATACAATCTCTCAGTTTGGCCAGTTTTTGGAGTAGAACATTCCATGGGTGTTGCAGTTATAAAATTCCTTGAAAAAGGAAGCTTTGAAGATTTGGACTTTTTATTTGCGAAGAAAGTAATTGAAAGCTCTGATGTAGAAGATATCTTATCGGAACAAGGAACATTAAGCCTTATGAAGAAGGCTTTCAGAGGGATTAGAAAGCCCAGACTTCTTCTTCGTTTACGAAAGACGCTTAAACTAGTTAAAGGCATCCAGAAAATGGCTAAAAGTTACCCTTCTTCACCAGAGGAGTTCGAAGATTGGAACAATAAGTTAAGTAAAATCTTATCTTAGTAAGTTCAAAACAACAGCTACTAATTAAAAACTCAGTTATTTTTGATCTGAAATTCACTGGTTTTTTAACTTGAACATGTTATAATAAATAGAACAATAATTTAGTCAAAAGAGTGATTTTAATGATTGAACTTCCTGAGTGGTTTCCATTGCAGAAACAAGATAGCTTGGACGTAGAACGTAAGTACTGGGTAGAAGAAGCAAACCTTCGTCTTAATAGACTTACTTC
>DAOWED010000164.1 GCA_030638685.1 Candidatus Heimdallarchaeota archaeon
ATGCTGCACTCAACCTTGAACTCTATGGTCAAATGTTTATTATTGATCCTTCCGTCGCTGTCAGTTGGTCAGAGACGTTAAACGCTTGTGGAGAAGGTGTAAGACCTTTTGATGCCTTTCTTAATCGTTTTAAGAAAGAGCAGATGATGAAGGCTTCCTCTGTGAAACAAGAAGAGGTTAAACTATCAAGTTTAACATAAAGTTTCTTAGTCTACTAAATGCTCAAGTTTAGTAAACTAAGAGTAAATCTCTCACAACGGGAAATTTTCAGCTTGAAAGCTTAATAAGGCTAATTTTACTGTCTCTTATAGATGAAACGAGCCCACGTAGCTATTGTTGGAGGTTCGGGTGGTAACTCATTTCTTTCACGAATTTGACTGATGAGCTCAGCTTCAATTGCTTGAGGAACTTGCTCAAAGCCACTGAACTCGTAACCGAAGAAACCTCTTCCTTGGGTAGCGGAACGAATCTCATCTGCTAACTCAAGTGTTTCAGCAGTTGGGATACGACCTTTGATTTTAGTTTCAATATTATCGCCATCCATATCAAGAATCATACCTCGGTGTTGAGACAAAAGAGAGGTTAAGTCACCAACATAAGTGTTAGGAGTCTTAATATCAATATTAAGTAAGGGCTCTTTAAGGTGAGGATCAGCAGTAAGGAAAGAAATATTCAAAGCAGCATTGGTCATGGTGAATATCTGGGTTGAACCAGTATGAGCTGGATCAGTGTGCACTGTAGCATCAGTAATAATCACCTTAGTATGATGAACTGGTTCTCCTGCTAATGTTGCTTGTGCGATAAATTGTCTCCATGTTGAAATAACGTAGGCTTGAATTCTGTCTAATCTTTGCACACCTCGAGTGGCTTCAATTAGAACATTACCTTCTTCAATATCCCACATTCTTCGACCCCAGGCTACATCCCATCCGCCTTCGTCTCTACCCATCATGCCTCTTTGTCTGTTGTCGACATCCATGGTTAGTTCTCCAGACTTGATCAATTCGGAAATTCCTTCCTCTAATGGTTCAATTCTTAGGATGATTCTATTGTGGCCATTGGGTGATTTTGCGTGAATATTTTCACCGGGTCTATCAATAAATTCTCTGTGGACGATAACTGGATCTGAAACATCGATAGGTATCTGTTCATTTATACGAGATACTAAGATTTCTATCTGAAGAGGATCAATTCCTGAAAGAACATATCTCTTTGATTCGGGATCTTGTCGGAAAGTGGCAGTTCCATCAGCCATTACCCATTGACCAACTACTTCACCTAGTTTGGCTAAGTCTTGTGGACTCTTGGGATGAATTGTTTGTGAAACGACTGGTTCTGCGGCATACTGGATTTCTTCAAAACCTTTGATTTCTTCACCTGATCTTACGAATGATTCACCAGAAGGACAAATGAAACCATAAACTGCGAAAAGAGTGCCTGCTGGAATTTCGGGAACATCTAAGATGTCAGTAATTTCCATTACACCTAATCTTCTAATTCTAATATTTTCTTTTCTACCTAAAAGATAGATTGAATCAGAATTCCTGAGTGTCCCTGAGAAAATTCTACCGATCAAAGTAGGTCTTTTGCTCTTGGGATCAATAAAGATTTTAGTGATCATGCCTAAAAGGGGACCATTTCTATCACAGTTCATTAATGACTGTCCAGCTTCTGATTCAAGGTCTCCTTTCCAGATATGTGGAATTTTATATTTCTGAGCTACATCAGGTGAGGGAAGGTGCTCAATAATCATTCTTAGGAGTGCATCATCTAGCTGTAAATTATCTCGCAGCCATGCTCTATCATCAGCAGCATAATGTTCAAAAACTACTGTAGGTGTATATTCCTTCTCCTTCAAAATATCTAAAGTAAATGCCCATCCATCTTTAGCACTTCCAGCAGCTACTGAATTAGCTTGGAAGCTTACTTGCCATTCTTTCCTAAACTCTTTAGGTGCATGTTTTTTAATCTCTGCATTTACTAGAGCAACAATGGTGTCAAGCCTTTCAAATACTTTACTAGGTGGAAGTTTTAATTCTGAGATAAGCCTATCAACTTTGTTGATAAATAAGACTGGTTTGCATCTCTCTTCACCAACACTTAAACGAATGTTTGTTTCTGTCTGGGTCATCATACCTTCTAAAGCATCTACTAGGATAAGTGCTCCATCAGAGCCTCTTAAAGCCCTTGATACTTCTCCGGTGAAGGAAATGTGCCCTGGAGTATCTGATAAACCGAATAAGTACTCTTTTCCTTTATACTCATAGCTTAAATTGACGACTGAAGTGAATATGGTTATTCCTCTTTCTTGTTCTTCATCGTCGCTATCGGTTGCAACTTTCAAACCTGCATCTTCATCAGACATTAAACCTGCTCTTCTTAATAGATAATCAGACGCAGTTGATTTTCCATGATCAATGTGTGCTGCAATTGAGAAGATTCTTCTATCCTCTATAGGATGATTCATTATTTGGTTCCTTAATACTTCGGGATTTTTAACTCGAACCATTTTTTTTTCCTCATTAATTAGTAATTCGTAAGATATTGGCCGTTTTAACCAGCCGAATTTTCAACCTTACTCTTAATTATTATTTTTTAGTTAATCCTCTTCCTTCAAGCAGTTTCTTTTGATTAAACCTTTCTCAACTTAAGATTCTTAACTAAACCTTGTTCTGATATTTTTGTTTTAAAAGTCTTTGAAAGTTGTTTTTCTGTTTCTTTCAAAATTTCTTTTTCTCTTCATAACTAGTTAGCAAGCTTATTTTTTTAGCTTACTTGAGCTTAGCATTTTTTCTTCCTCCAATAAATCATAGAGGATCACATATGCTTCCCCCGCACTGATTCCTATATGCCTTGCTAACGCTCGATAGTCTACCTCTTCTTTCTTTTCTC
>DAOWED010000150.1 GCA_030638685.1 Candidatus Heimdallarchaeota archaeon
CTTTGCCAGCGATCAGATCTACAGGCATATCTCCTACTATGATGCACTCGTCTTTTGTTAAATCAAGTTCATTAAACGCTAATTCTACTCCTGAAGGATCCGGCTTTGTTTTTTTCACTCTATCTCTTGTAACTATACTGTCAAAGCTAGTTAATTCCGGTATTTTTTCATATGCATGTTCTATCGTACTTTTGCTAGCTGTTGTTACTAAAGCAAGCTTATATCCCATGTGCTTTAACGCTTGGATAGTTCTCCCTGTTTCTGTAAATGGAGTGATATTTCTAAAGGCTTCTTTGTTTTTTAGCAATTTCCTGATAAATCGAATTGTCTCTATTCTACCCAGTCCTGCAGAACGACCTACTGTCCAGGTAATTTTTAGTAAGATCCGTGAAGAGTTACCAGTGCTCGCCCTTATAATCTTTGGAAAAGCCTCCTTTAATCGTGCTCTTATCAATTCTAAAGACATATCCTCTCTCATTGTTAGCAATGTTGCTTCAATTGGTACAATCCATCTCACTGCAAAATCAGATAGTGTACCGTCAAAATCAAACAAGATCCCTTTAATCACTCTCTTCCTTCCCCTTGTATAGATTTTTCTTATGCATTTTTTCGACGAAAGGTCCAGCCACTGCATAATAAGCCATTATACTGAACATATACCAACTCAAATTAACAATCCATTCATCTGATACAACTGCCATTAACCCCACAATCGTAACCGTCGGTATTGCGAAAAAATAGTCAAAGAATGATTTCTTGCCCTTTAATGAAGGATAAGCTAAATTTGAAAACATCAAGAGTGTGAAGATAAGACTTGTTATTGCCATATCCCAAGGAGCAAAAATAGGATTAACCAATAAACTCATGATCATGAAAGCAGGTACTGAGACGGGCATTCCTTGAAACTCAGTAAACTTGGAAGCAATAGACGAATATCTGACCAGTCGAAAAATTCCTGCACCCATATATAATCCAGCAATAAGCACTGCAAACCATTCATCTTTCAAAGCAGTATGTATCATTACAGTTGGAAGAAGAACAAAAGTCATTGTGTCTCCAATGTTATCTAGTTTTGGTCCAAGCTCAGATTTCAAACGAGTTCTTCGAGCAATTCTTCCGTCAAGAATATCACATATTTCTCCCCATACTAGCAGTCGTGCAGCTAGAAAGACCGCAGTTGGATCATTTTTTAGTACTATTATTCCCAGTAATCCAAATAATCCATTCATTAATGAAATAGTATTTGCAAGATACCTAAACAAATAATCCTTAAATGTAATTGATTCAGTTACCGTTTCATTCATCTTTTTCATCTCCAACTTCTCTTCTTACAGCTATTACTGATATTCCGGCATTTACTTTATCACCGGGTTTAACTATTAACTTTGCATTATTTATTTCTTCAACTATTAGATTAGTTTGTGAGCCAAATCTAATCATACCTATCTTTTGGCCAGCTGTTACTTTCTGACCAATTTCAACCCATTGTTCAATATTCCTTGCAAAAATACCTGCAATTTGAACCACTTTTAGTTTACCCCATTGAGTATTAAATGAACTGATTTTTCGATAGTTAGTTTCCGGTCCTTTTGAGAAATATACAGGTAAATGCCTTCCTTCTATCTCTTCCAGATTTATTACTTCTCCTTCAACTGGTGCACGATTGAGATGAACATTGAAAGGGCTCATTCTTATCGCTACAAACAGTCTTTTCTCTATAATCTCTGCTTTTAAAATTGTTCCATCTGCTGGAGAGTAAATCTCATCTTCATTCTCAAGACATTCTCGGGCTGGATCTCTGAAAAACCATGCCAGAAAAAAACCCCAGATAAACGAGCACAGTGCCATTAATGCGAAGAGTATTTTCAGTTCAGTTCCTTCAATTATAACTGTTACAATAGTTAAAATTACTCCAATAATGAGAAATGGAAGTATATGACGAAGTGAACGTGGAGCTAACATAAACATTCTACACCGCTTGAGATGGTTAAAAAGCCTTTCTTTTCATTGGAAAAAGAAATGTTAACATTCAACTTAGGATTATGCGTAGCTTTACATAAAAACGAAAGGTAATTATGCTAAGAACCAAGTATGATAATACAATGAATGGATGGCATAACAAACTGCTCAGAGTTGATCTTACAGAGCAAAAGTATTCAGTAGAACCTTTACACGAGCGTATAATTAACGAATTTATTGGTGGGAAAGGCTTGGGTATCTTCTATCTTTTTCACGAGCTCGATATTTCTACGGAACCACTTGATCCATCTAACATGCTTATTCTTGCTACCGGCCCAACTCAAGGAGTAGGTTTTCAAGCATTTGGACGGCATTGTTGGGTAACTAGAAGCCCCCTATCAGGTATTTGGCTTGATACTCATGTTGGTGGTTTTTTCGGGACGGAATTAAAAAAGGCAGGCTATGATGCCGTTATCTTCACCGGAAAAGCAAAAGAGTTAACGTACATTACAATCGTTGATGATGAAATTCATTTTCATTCATGCCCTGAACTTGCTGGAACAACCACTTTGAAGACGGAAAGGGTTCTCAAAGAAAAACATGGCTCAAAAATCAAGGTTTCAGCAATTGGATCTGCTGGAGAAAAAAATATTCCTTTTGCATGTGTTAACTCTGATGGCTTTAGAACTGCGGGAAGAGGAGGATTAGGAAGCGTTTTCGGCTCTAAAAACCTAAAAGCTGTAGGTATTTTGGGCTCTCATTCTGTTAAAATTGCCAGCCCGGAGGATGTGACCGTCATTAACCGTTCTCTTACAAAAATAGTTAGTGAATCCCGAAAAGAAGGTTACCCATTCATGTCTCAAGGAACTGCTTTTCTCGTTGAAGTTGCTAATGACAGAAATCAACTGCCAACCAGAAATTATCAAACGGGCGCCTATGAAAGTTATCATTTGATTTCTGGGGATAAAATAGAAGAAGATTATACTATTAAAAGAAAACCGTGCTATAAATGTGCCATTTCGTGT
This sequence comes from Candidatus Heimdallarchaeota archaeon, assembly GCA_030638685.1. Classification (GTDB taxonomy): domain Archaea; phylum Asgardarchaeota; class Heimdallarchaeia; order Heimdallarchaeales; family DAOWED01; genus DAOWED01. Next base: position 2,985 of record DAOWED010000150.1, read on the forward strand.
GCATATGTCATTGAAGAAAGGTTTGACTGGTTGGAACATGAAACTGACCTTGTTGCAGTACCGGAATATGAAACATTGGGCATACTAGGTTCTAACTGTGGGATAACGGATATTGAAACAGTCGTCTATGCAAACTACTTGGCAAATGCTTACGGTGTAGACACTATTACACTAGGTTCAACAATTTCTCTATGGATGGAATTAACAGAAAGAGAGTTGATACCTGAAAAATTCAAAGAAGAAGGGGTAAAATTCGGAGAAAGCAAGAAGTTTATCGATCTCATTCATAAAATAATCAATCGAGAAGGAATTGGTGAAATTCTTTCAAAAGGCGTTAGAGAAGCTGCAGAGGAATTAGGGGAAGAAGCTATTAGATATGCGGTTCACGTTAAAGGATTAGGTATTCCAGCATGGGATCCAAGGGGAAAACTTGGTGCTGGAGTAAGTTATGCAACTGGTGATATTGGAGGATCACATCTCAGAGGTTTTCCGGTAACCAATGAAATTCCTGATCGATCTGCGGTTGAAGTAATGGATTCTCTTATAGTAGAACAGAATTTGAAAATTATAAAAGATAGCTTAATTTCCTGTCATTTTCATTGGCATTGCGACACTCGAGAGGAAGAATACTCAAAGATGCTAGAGGCAGTAATAGGTAGAACAGTTACAGCTGATGAACTGATAGCTATGGCCGATAGAACTTGGATGCTAATTCGCATGTTCAATATCAGACTTGGTCTTAGAAGAAAGGACGATAAATTACCTCCTCGCTTTATGTTAGACCCTAGTCCCCCTGAATCAGATAAAGGAGTTACTGCTTTCGTTTCAGATGATGATTTTGAAGCATCAGTAAGCAAGTATTATACTTTAAGAGGTTGTAATCCTGAAGATGGAATACCTCTTGAAGAGAAAGCTGCTAATCTGGGTCTTAATGAAGAATTTGAGATTATGAAAAAAAGCCTTTAGAAGAGATTACAAGAACCGTCAAGTATTATTAATATGTAAACAATAAACAACAAGGTTCAATAAAATGACTTGGAGCACTACTCATATTGCGATCCAGAGCTTTATCTTCTGGAAATTTTTACCAGAGAAGAGAAAAGAGTTTTTCAGAACACATAAAGTATTATTTTTCCTTCTATCTATAGCTGCAATTGGCCCTGATTTTGACGCCTTTTTTACTTTTCATAGAACCTATACTCATTCCTTTTTCATAGTTGCATTATTCTGGTTAATAGCTGGAATATTCAAAGTTATTGAACAAATAGTTGAAGGCTCCAACTCTCCTCTTGCTTTAAAGATGAACTGGTCTTCTTTTACGTTTTTAGCAATAGGTTGGCTCTGGCTGATGCATATTATTCTTGACTTTGGTTGGGGACCATTAGGCTTATTCTATCCTTTTGATAACTATCAATACGATATTGACTGGTATCTTGTCTTTGATTTTGATATTAGCTGGTTACCTTATTGGATTAGTGGGGGTGGAATTATAGTTCAATCCTA
>DAOWED010000128.1 GCA_030638685.1 Candidatus Heimdallarchaeota archaeon
TCCCCCCTCCCTTTTTACAAGAAAAAAAGTGAATATGAAGAAAAAGAGAATTTGAAGCAATTATTAATAGACTTAAGGCAAGTGGTGGAAAGCGGAATGACTGCTGTACCTGAAGATGAGCTCTTAACCCTTTTTTCTCAACAACTCCCCGATGCTCCGAAAGAATTTATCCAGAAGTATGTTGAAGTAACTTTACAAAGAGATGATAATGCAATGAAGAGTGTTTATACAGACTTTGAAACGACTTTTGCAGGTTATTATCATGATCAACTTTTCCCAAAAATAACTTGCCCCGTACTTTTACTTCAAGCCGATACTTCATTGGGAGCACTAATGCTAGATGAGGATGTCAAAAGAACAATAGAGCTACTTGAAAATGTAACTCATCAAAAATTTGACAAGATAAATCATAATATGCATTTTTTTATCTACGAACCTGTCTTTGAAGCGATTAAAAATTTCTTAGATACACTTGAGTAAATAAAAGTTCATTACGTTTTTTAATTACTAGTTTCTTTGCAATTATGCATCCTAGTTTTATCGTTCGTGTATGTTTTGTTTTAGCAAAAGATGATACTATCTTAATTGGTAAGCGTTTAGATCCTGATAATTTAAACACTGAAGGATACTGGGAACTTCTGGGTGGAATCAAGGAAGAAAATGAACAACCTTTGGATGCATTAAGAAGAGAGCTAAAAGAAGAAACAGGTGTGGAATTAATAAAAGCCCAACTTTTTCATGCTTATAGTTTTCAGCATAAGAGGATGGGAGAAATAGTATCGTTATGTTACCAATGTTCTTATGATGGAGAACCTAAACTAATTAATTCTCACATTCGTGAACAGCACTCAGAGTTTAGATGGGTAAATTTTGAGGAAGCCAAAGAGTTATTATTTTTCACAGAACACCGAGAAATAATTGATATTCTTAGCAAGCGTTTCAATTGATTTTCTTTTTTGTTTATCGTTTTTTACCTCTTTGCATCTATAACGTATGGTTTACTATTTTCTCCTTTTATCTTCCTCAAAACCACATATGTTAACGATTTTCCTATTCCTTCTACTTTTTTGAGTTTCTTAATTGAAAATTCCCCTAATGCTTCCACTCCTTTAGCTCTTACTTTTATTAAAATGTCCCATTCTCCAGCTATTAAGTGAACTTCTTCTACCATTGCCATTTTGGCAATTTTTTGAGCTACTTCCTCTTGATCATAATCCGTTTTATGCTGATCATAGTTAAGCATCACATAAGCGATTAATGGATAATTTAACAGCTCCATGTTCATTTTGATGGAATATTTTTCAATTACTTCAGTCCTTTCTAACTTTTTTATTCTCGAGTGAATGGTCGACTTTGCAATGTTAAGTTTTTTTGATAGCTCTGTTAATGATTGTGAACTGTCTTCTAATAGTTCATATAAAATCTTAAAATCCGTTTCATCCAATTTAATTTTTTCTTTCACGAGAACTCTTTATCTTGCATTTATTTAAAAATATTGGAAAATGTCTAATATAATGATGATTTCATTGTAAAAATTGGACGGTTGTTTCATTTTTCTTGAACAAGTTTTATATTGAACTAGAAACAACTGGTGGTTATGCAAAGAATGGCAAAATCAATTTCATTAGTGGAAAAAGAAAGAGCAGTAAGACGAATTCAAACAATATCCCTCAAATCAATACATGATTTTTTCTTTGAAGAAGGATTTGAACAGCTATTGCCAATCATTCTTTCACCAATTACTGACCCATTAGGACCCGATCCAAGTTCCTCAGTTATTAAAACGGGTGAAATAGAATATCAAGGACAAAAATTGCAATTAACTCAGTCGATGATCTTACACAAACAGATTGCAATAGGAATGGGGATTGACAAATTATTCATCATTTCACCAAATGTTAGATTAGAAGAAGCTAGACAACAAGAAACAGGTATTCATGCATTTGAGTTTTCACAAGTTGACTTTGAGATCAAAGAAGCAACAATGGAGGAAATTTTTGAATTAATGGAAAAACTGCTGAATCAAATTATCTCAAAAGTAAAACAAATGGCTAAAGAAGAGCTAAAGTTATTAGAACGGGATTTATTTCAGTTTATTACTCCGTTTCCAAGGTACACTTCACATGAGTTAGAGAATAAATATGGTTCCGATTGGGAAAAATTAGCTAGTGAAGAAGCGAAGACTCCTTTCTTTGTTACCTGTCACAAGAGAGAATTTTACGATAAACTGGATCGCTCAATTGAAGGAGAGCATTATCTAAATTATGATCTTTATTATCCCGAAGGTTTTCTTGAAGCTCTTTCAGGAGCGATAAGAGAGCATGAGTATGAACACATTAGGTCACGGATAGAAAAGGATGGGCTAAATATAAAAACTTACGAGAAGTTCTTGGAAAGAGCCAAAAATGGAAAAATACACTCAAGTGCCGGAGGTGGATTTGGTGTAGAAAGATTAGTACGTTTTTTAACCGGAGTGGATCATATCTCAGAAGTGCAAGTATTTGAAAGGATACCTGGAAGAAAAGTTGAAGTTTGATTTATACAAAATCATTCGGATCCAAGCTTAAATTTTCATGATCGGGATATTACACCTTCATCAAAAAACAGTTCGTTGTTCTTGGTTAAGAAAGATATAGGATTCAATCAATTCGATTAGGTACCTTAATAGTTATCTTTTCTTTCTGATATTTTCTTTAATTATTCTTCTATTGCTTATTTCAAATCTTCTTGGCGTTCAATTCAATGAATTTAATAATTATCGATTTTTGCAGATTATTGACAATAATTTTGAATACTCTTTTATATTCGATTTTTCTTAGTTTCTCATAAGTGATATTATGTTTTCAAGATTAATAGGTAACGCTACTAAAATGAACAATAAAGATGCCACTAAAGACCTCAAGAACATTCTTATTGACGGCGAGGTTATTGAATTGGCTTTTCGAGTTGTCCGTGATATGATTGTTTTTACGAACTTAAGAGCTCTTTTTTGTGATGTAGCCGGTGTAACTGGTCGCAAGAAAATTTATCATTCTATTCCTTATCGCTCTATCGGTCACTTCTCAATAGAAACAGCAGGCAGTTTTGAACGGGATATTGACTTAAAACTCTGGGTAAGAGGTCTAGATGAACCTATTGAAAGTGAACTTAAGAAAGGAGGAAAAACCGTTCTAGAAATACAGAGGATCCTACTCAAATATATGTAATATTTGCCTAGTTCATATTCTTCATGACCATAGCAGTTTTTAGCTTCCATCCGGTTTATGTTTACTTTTCTGCTTATTACTGCCTTAATAGTTTTTTCTAACTATTTTTTTCACTCAAAGACCTTTTCTTCTTTCAACAATATAGTCTACAATGTAGAACTGAGCAGCTAATGGGAACATCCAAAGAGCTATTGTTCCAACAAACATAAATAGAACCCCTATTGTATCCATTGTATAAAAGCCTATTACAATGAAGATTATAGCCCCTATGACCACCATTGCAAGTTCTCCTATTAATTTAAATGAGACTCCTAAAGCTTCAAAGAAACCCAATTGTGTTCGGTAATCTCCTCGAGAAGCTGCAAATAGAAACGCAGCAAAATAGCCAAACATCAGAACAATTAAACTTAACACCATTACGAGCATAGCAAGCTCATATGACCCTGATGAAAGTGCAAATCCCAGTCCCAGCATCATTACTACCGTTCCCAAAATACTGTACCCAATCGTAGCTAAGAAAAACCATAATGCCTTTCCATAAGCATTTTGAAGCCTTTCAGTAAGAGTAGTTTCTCCTCTAAATAGATTAATATCACTCATAGCTTGAGACTGCTCTTGTCTTGGAGGTTGACTGTATGGTTGTTTTTGAACTTGAGCACCGTATGCTCGTTCTTGAATTGGAGCAACTGGTGCAATTGGAGCAACCGGAGCAGTTTTAGCTCTTTGACCTTTTGTCTTTATATTTTCTTCCGTTAGCTTCACTCCACACTCGGAGCAATAGTCTCCATGTTGAGACACATCATTTCCACAAATAGCGCAATAAGGCATAGTATTTACCGTTTTTAGAATTTATTCTACCTTTAAAAATTTATTCCAAGTATTTTGAATTCATTCTTCTTCTTTCTTCTAGTTTTTTATTGCTCTACTCCCTTTTTTGTATGTAAAAATATTTAATTATCGTTTTTGAGAAAACTTTAAATAATTAGTTGACCTATAGTAAAATATGGCAATAATTCCGATACTAGAAAGAAAAGAAACGAAAGCCATAATGGAAGCAATAGGAAAAAAACCAAGAACGGCAAAAGAGCTAAATGAGATAGTGGTAATAGAAAAATCGCTTTGTTCAACAAGCTCGCTTTACAGGAGATTATCGGAATTAATGATGGCGTCGATACTAGAAAAAGAAGAAGCATACAAATTAACAGAGTATGGAAAAACGATAATTGAAGAAATGGGTAAGGAAACAATCCAGAAAATAGAGGTAGAGATAATAGATGCAATTGAAGAACTGAACATCCCTTCAACAATAGAGATACAGCAGCAGATGAATATTTCACCAAACAAATTAGTATCTAATTTGAAGAAAATGGAAGAAGAAGGATTACTGGAGCTAAAAACAGAGAAGAAAGGAAAAGGAAGACCGAGTAAAAAGTATTCAGTAACAGAAAAAGGAAAGGAGAAGAGCTCAGATTATGAGGATTTAAAAAAGAAAGTAAAAAGATAACACAAAAAAAACAACAAACACACAAACAAAAAAACAACAAAACAAAGAGGTAAAAAAATGACAAATGAAAATGAAAAAACAAATAACAAGGAACCATTCATACAGAAAATAACTCCAAGTGTGGAGTATGTAATGAACTACCCACCACCTCCGCTACGCATGCGGTGGGGGTTTCCTACGAGTCCTCGCAACTCAAACCGTAAGGGCTTGAGAAACTTTCGTTTGACGGTTGGCTGTGTGTCGTAGTAAATCCTGTCCTAAAGCATAGTGATTTAGGAAGGATTCCTCGTCCATAGAGGGTTCTTGCAATAGGTAACACGGATCAATTTTCTTATGTCCTTTGATATATTTATACCATAGAAATCTCAGTAAGATATTTATTGCTGAGTTAA
>DAOWED010000142.1 GCA_030638685.1 Candidatus Heimdallarchaeota archaeon
ACCACTAGTGAATAATAGCTTCACGGGTTGCTTTTCTTTAACTTTTTTCACTTTTTCCTTCATATAATAGCTACTGGAACCAGTGCAAGAAATAACCAAAAAGGAATGAAGTATTATTTTCTCTTACCTTGATTCAATGGTAGTTGAAAATGTAGATAATATTTATAAAAAAAGAAAAGATAAAGTAAGAGATGAATAGGGAAGAACCAGAAGAGTCATCAGAATCACTACTTGAACCCCTCGGTCGAGTAAAACAACTAATTCAAAAAGGAAAGACATTGGAAGCAATGGAGATTATAGAGGGAAGAGTAACAGAAGGCGGATTAAAAGAATTAAGGTGGCGAATAGCAGAAAGTAGGTGTAGGAATGTAATGGGAGAGTATGAGCAAGTAATAAAATTAACCGAAGAAATAAAAACTAAAATAGAAGAAATAGATGAACTAAAAAAACAAAAGGGAAGTCACGTCAGAAATAGGATAATAATAGATGTAATAAATGAGCAAGTACATGCTCTATGGAGGTTGGGTCGACAAAAAGACGGACTGGGGATGGTAGAGGAAGGATTAAGATTAGTAGAAGAATTAGACATACTAGAAGAAAAGGAAGGAGTGAATAAGTATAAGGAAAGAAAAGCAGATTTACTTAGAAATAAAGGAACACTTTTCGTTATTAATGGTGAACTGGATCAAGCATTAGAATGTTGCGAAAAGAGTCTGGTAATAGGTAAGGAACTGGGAAACAAGGAATTAATAGCCAAATCACTGAATAACATAGGATATATTTACCTTAGTTTAGGTGATCTGGATTCGGCATTAGAGTATTTTGGAAAGAGTCTGGTAATGAAAGAGAAACTAGGAAACAAGTTTCTAATATCTAAAACACTGACTAATATAGGAGCAATTTACACGCAGAAAGGTGAACTGGATAAGGCACTTGACAATTATATAAGAAGTTTAGTAATGAGAGAAGAGATAGGTAATAAGAGAGACATAGGCGTTACAGTGGCTTGTATAGCGTCGATTTATCAAAAGAAAAATGAACTTGATTCAGCATTAGAGTATTTTGAAAGGAGTCTAGAAATTCTAGAGAAAGCAGATGTTAAAGCGGATATAGCCTATGTACTATATAGGTTGATAATAGTGTCTCTTGACTTAGAAGAAATAATAAAAGCAGGAAATTACTTAATTGGCTTACAACTGATCAATGAACAGGAAGAAAACAAGGTAGTAAACCTATATAGCCGGTTGTCTGAAGCACTGATCCTAAAGAAGAGTAAGCGAAGGAATAATTTAACGAAAGCAGAAGAAATACTGGAAGAAATAGTAGAAGAGGAAATAATTATTCATGAATTGACTGTTAGAGCCCTATTCAACCTCTCAGAATTACTCTTGGAAGAATTACGATTTAACGGTGAAGAATTGATACTCGAGGAACTGGAAGAAAAGGTAGGAAAGCTAATGAAAATTGCCAAAGAACAGGAATCTTACACTCTATTAGCGGAAAGTTACTGGCTCAGCTCACAATTAGCACTTATAAGGCTTGATCTAGGAAAAGCAAGGAACTTACTGAAGCAAGCACAAATAATAGCAGATAAGAAAGGATTAGAAAGATTAGCTCGAAAAATATCGAGTGAACATGATCAACTTCTGGGACAACTAGGTCAATGGGAAGAACTAATAGCTAATGACGCTTCAATAACTGAAAGAGTGAAGGTAGCAAGTTTGAAAGAATTGATAGGACGGATGGCAAGAAGAAGAGAGATAAAAATAGATGAACAAGAAGATAAGCCAGTAATGCTTTTGTTAGTGTCAGAAGGTGGATTGCCTATCTATTGTAATAAATTCGACCAGAGTAAAGAATTACCAGATATGCTTATCTCTAGCTTTTTAACAATTATAAATAATTTCGTACAAGAAGCCTTTGAAGTCACAGGTATGATAACACGGATCACTCATGAAGAATATACGCTCAGCTTTGATCTGAAAGAGCCAATTCTTTTCTGCTATGTGTATGAAGGACAATCGTATACAGCTATGAAGAAATTAGAGAAACTGATGACTGAAGTGCATGAAGGTGAAATATGGGCAGCTTTAGAAGAAGTAGGAAAAACAGGGAATGAGCTAAATGATGAAGAAATAGCTCAAATGGAAGGGATGATAGGAGAGATATTCATAACAAGTTGATGGAAAGAAAAAGGAATTAGTGTACAGAAACCAACAAGAATTTTCATTGAATAAAGGTAAAACTTATTTACTGAAAATGATATAGTATACGTGAATGACCGTTTTATCAGTTCGTTTGGATGAAGATCTTGAAGAACAATTAAGCTTAATAATGAAAAAGAAAAAATTACAAGACAAATCTGCCTTAATACGACAAATGCTAGCAAAATCAATGGAAAAAGAGATAATAGATCTTTTATGTGACGAGGTTCAAATGAAAAAAATCAGCGCTTGGAAAGCCGCAGAAATTGCAAAGATTAGCCTGAGTCAATTTCTTCATGAATTAGCCCAACGAGAAATTTATACAACCGATGAAAAGAATTTATTGGAAGATATTCAGTTCGTGAGGAATCAAAGTGAGAGCGATAGTTGATGCTTCCCCTTTGATTTGCTTGAGTAAATTGGGAGCACTTGAAATGCTAAAGCAAGTATTTGAAAGTGTGATGACAACTGAAAGTGTAAAAAAAGAAGTTTTAGTCCCATCAGAAGAATATACTATTCTTGTCAAGAGTTTTAATAACTGGTTAATAACCAAAGAAAATGATAACAAAGAATTAGAACAAGACCTAATTAATTCTTTAAAAATACATGCTGGGGAGGCGTCAATACTTGCATTAGCTATACAAGAGAAACAAACTAATCAAGATATGGTGGTTGTAATTGACGATTTAGTTGGTCGAGAAATTGCAAAAACATTAGAAATACCCTTAGTTGGGACACTTGGGAATATTTTATTGCTGAAAAAAAGAAAAGTGATAACCTCTAACAAAGCAAAAGATTTGTTGATTAAACTAATCACAGATACACCATTTAGAATATCAGCTAAGTTGTACCAAAAAGTACTAGACCAGTTAGAATGAAGGACAAGGTGGGACTTTGAGTTTAGTGACATTGTAAATAATGTAGAAATTTATAGACCTAGATTCGTAAGAATACCAGATTTTGGTAACTGGTGATGTTCACTTGACTAATTTAGTTCAAACGAGAAATGCTAAGGAATCAAAAAATGATTGAAAATATAGGTAATATTTATTAAAAAAGAAACGATAAAATAAGAGATGAGTAAAGAAGAATTAGAAAAATCATCAGAATCAGTACTTGAACTGCTCGATCAAGTAGAACGGCTAATTATACAAGGAAAGATAGAGGAAGCAATGGAGATAATTGAAGGAAGGGAAAAAGCGGAAGGAATAGAAGAGTTAAGGTGGAGAATTCTAGAAAGTAAATGTAGGAACATTATGGGAGAGTATAAACAAGTAATAGAGATAACAGATGAACTAATTAAGGAAATTAAGGAAATAAACGAACTAGAAGAAACAGTGGATCAAAAAGTAGACAAAGAAAGAAAAAGAATAAGGATAGATGCATTAATTGAACAAGCATGGGGTCTACATATGTTAGCGCAACTAGAGGGTGGACTAGAAAAGATAGAGGAAGGAATGCGACTATTAGAAGAACTAGCAGAAAAGAATAAGGATAAGGAAAGAAAAGCAAATTTGCTTTTAATTAAAGGACGTATCTTTTGGCTTAAGGGTGATGTGAGTCAACCATTGGAATACTTCAAAAAGAGTCTATCAATAAGCAAAGAACTGGGTAATAAGCGACTAATAGCCAGCTCACATCATCAAATAGGAGTAACTTATATTCAGAAAGGTGAGCTGGACAAGGCATTGGAATATAATGAAAAGAGCCTAGCAATGAGAGAAGAAGTAGGAAACAAACATGAAATAGCCCAATCATTGAATAACATAGGAGTAATTTATTATTGCAAAGGTGAGCTGGACAAGGCACTGGAATATTATGAAAAGACCAAGGTAATAAGAGAAGAAGTAGGTAATAAGACATTAATGGCCTACTCACTGAATAATATAGGAATGATTTATCATGAGTTGGGTGCGTTAGAACAGGCTTTAGACTTTTTCAAACAATGTTTGGTAATAAATGAGGATATGGGAAACAAACAATCCATAGCTAACTCACTCTTTGAATTGATAGATGTAACCATTGACTTAGACGAAATTGAACAAGCAAGAGACTACTTAAGTGATTTACGACTGATCAATGAACCAGACGAGAACAAGCGCTTAGACCCATGTATAAACCTTCTTAGTAGGTTAGCTGAAGCACTGGTCTTAAAGACGAGTAAGAGAAGGAAGAACTTAACGAAAGCAGAAGAAATACTGGAAAAAATAGTAAAAGAGGAAATAATTAGTCATGAACAAACTGTTAAAGCCTTAACCAACCTAGCTGAATTACTCTTGGGAGAATTACGATTAACTGGTGAGGAAGAGATACTTGAAGAAGTAGAAGAAAAAGTAAGTATGTTATTTGAGGTGGCAAAAAAACAGCAATCATATAGCCTTCTAGCCGAAACTTACTGGCTCAAAGCACAGATAGCACTGGTAAGACTAGATCTAAACGAAGCAAGAAGTTTAATGTCACAAGCACAGATAATAGCAGAAGAAAAGGGATTAGAAAGACTAGCTCGTAAAATATCAAGTGAACATGATCAACTACTAGAACGACTAGATCAATGGGAAGAATTAATAGCTAAAGATGCGTCAATAATTGAAAGAGTGAAAGTTGCCAACTTGGATGAATTGGTGGGATGGATGGCACGAAAAAGAGAAATAAAATTAGATGAAAAGGAAGATGAGCCAGTAATGCTCTTATTAGTGGCAGAAAGTGGTTTACCAATCTACAGTAATAAATTTGAACAAACCAAAGAATTACAAGATATGTTCATCTCTGGTTTTTTAACAAGTATTAACTCTTTTGTGAGAGAAGCATTTGAAGTTACAGGAATGATAAGAAGGATTATGCATGATGATTATACACTCAGTTTTGAAGTGATAGAATCCATTCTTTTTTGCTACGTGTATGATGGACCATCTTATACGGCCATGAAGAAGCTTGAGAAATTAATAACTGAAGTTCGTGATAGTGAAGTGTGGTCAGCTTTAGAAGAAGTGAGTAAAAGGGGCTATGGATTAAAGAAGGGAGAAAAAGAACAAATGGAAGGGATGATAG
>DAOWED010000135.1 GCA_030638685.1 Candidatus Heimdallarchaeota archaeon
AAAATAAGTCTCTCAGCTATTACATTTCTTATCTATGCAGCTGTTTTAGCAAGTTATACTTTCAAGAAAAGAGCCTCTATTTCCATCCCTATCATCCATTCATTGACAGTACTAACATTCTTGTTGATAGTTTTTGATACAGCTACCAATCTTCCAATAGAATTTGCCGCAGTTAGTATTATGTTGCTTTTCCTTTACATCTTAAATGTAGAAGATAATCTAACAATTTCTAATGCTTCTATCTCACAATGTGTTTTATTGGTATTTCTTGCAATGTTCCAAATTTTGGCGTTTGATAGAGGGGCTTCGTTACTTTATGAAAGTGATCTAAATGTATTCATTTCGATGATATATTTGATTTATGTTGGTCTAACAGCACTTTTTGTTATTCCTTCACTTATTTCAATAGATTCTGTTCTTACAGGATATACAATAGTGTTATTGTTTTATTCTATTCTTCCCGACGTGATAAGTGTAGATCCAGTAATTTTAGGAATTGCAATCTTTGCGTTAACATACAATCTCTTTATTGACTTTAATAATGAAAAACTAGGCTCTATTCCAATTGTGCAAGCTTTAGGTATTTTATTCAGTCTTTTATATTCTTGGGAACAAGGAACTACCTTTGAGCTAGAATGGTCAGTCATACTTTTCGCAATTTGGTCTTCTTCACTCTTAGTAATTTGGTTTATCAGAAATGGTGCACCTCGAATCTTATTGGCTTATATTGCAGGCATATTTGGTTTATCAGGAGTATTATCTGTTTACATATGGATACTAGGTAATGATGTAAGAGGTGATAAGACATTGAATCTCTATACTTTGGTAGCAGTGTTAAGTGTTTCAAGCTTATTGGTCCTTTTCTTTGAGCTAAGATCAAAAATACTCAGCTCTTGTACTCGATCTCAAGTTAATTCTGCTATGAATATCATTATGATAGGAATGGCAATTACCGGGATGGTTATTAGGTCATCTCTTCCTCTTTCAAGTCTTGAATGGTTTGCTGCTAGAATAATTATTGACTTGTTTGTTTTTCTACCGATGTTAATTCAATCACGCTTTTACATTGCATGGATAATGGAAACAACACCAATGCCCCTTGAAACTGATATTGAGGATGAAACCGTTCAACCTTTCAATATTGATGATTATAGAAATAACGTTATAATTGGTTATGCTCTTACTGCCCTTGTTATAGGAATAGATTCAGTATTTAGTTTCAAATTCATAGCAATTGCATTAGTATTATGGACTTTTCCTGGTGTCCTTGAGAAGACATACTCTACTTGGTTGGCTACAATTTCTTCGATGGCAGCCGTTACATTTACGATCTATCAATTAGGTATTCCTCCCGGAAAAGAACTAGTTTCTGAATTACTCTCTACAACTGAGTTTGTTATTTATGCTCTTGTTGTGACTTTTGTTGGAATAATTATAGTTGCTGGGTCGTTTATTAACGAGAATCGCTACAAAGGAGAGCCACTTACTTCTGCTTTGGCAGTAAATGGTTCGGTAATAGCTATCTTTGCTATTTTTATGCCAAGATGGGTTCCTCATGGAAAAGTTTTGGGCATTCCTGCAGATGTAATTGACTTCTTACCTGACATTATATGGGCATTAATCGGCTTTTCAGTGTTTATTTTTGGCTATAGTCATGGAAAGGATGCTCTTAGAAAATTTGGCTTAGCAATAGTTTACATGGACTTTGGATTGGCATTATTTGATGTTTATACTACGGTCGGTAGTTTACCTATCAAAATCTTTACTACTGCTCTTCTGGGGATTATAGGACTGACAATGTATTATAGATATGTCAAAGTAGATGAGTAAAGTTTTCTCTTATCCCCTCCTTTAATTCTTCTCTCTTTTCAGCTTATCACTGATTTAGTTGAGTATTAATTTAAACAATAAAAAACCGCTTTTATAGAAAAAATTAATAATTGGAAGAATAATAGTAAGGTATGGGGTGCTCAAGAGTCTACAAGAGCGGAAAAAGATTATTTCTATTATTTGATACTTTACTTGGAGGGCAAGAACGAAGAGAAGAAGAAAGATCAAATGGTTACTTAGTGAAAACAGCTGATTTGTGCACTTTAAAAGAAGAAGTTCATGAACCAGTTTGGAATTCCACCAGATAAATTGAATTATTTCAAGGAAAGTTTAGAATATTCCCCAATACATTACTAAACGGTAATGGGCGAGTAATGAGCGAAGGGAAATAAAAACAGCTTTTGCGATTACTCATGATTCATCTAATAGGACCATGCACTTAACTATTTGTGGGGATTCTCTGCATTTATTGCATGAAATACAATCCCCCTTTTCTTTACCTTTCTCAAACTGGATTACTAAGCCCGGTTCTCTAATAAAAGGTCTACAAATAGAGACAAAGTCTATTCCTGAAGCAATTATCTGGTTCATTTTGTCAAGTGTTCTTACTCCTCCAACAAGAATTAAGGTTGTTTCCGGATTATCTTTTTTAATTTGTAGTGCATTCTCATAAAAATAACCTTCTTCTCTAGCTCTGAAAGTTTTTGAGGAATTCATTCCACTTATTTCAACCGCATTAATTCCTCTTGAAGATAACCCCCCAATTACTTGACTTGCTTCTTCTAAGTTAAACCCTTCGTGAGGGTCATCAGAACCATTTATTTTGACCAAGATAGGATAATCATCACCTACTATGCTTCTTATTTCATCATAAACTTTTAGCAATATTTTGGCTCTTTTTTCAAGAGAGCCCCCCCAATCATCTTCTCTTTTATTTGTTCTACTTGATAAAAATTGACTGATAAGATAACCATGTGCCGCATGAATTTGAACCGCATCATAACCTACTTCTTTAGCTCTTGTTGCAGCTAAGCCAAAAGCTTTGATCACTTCTTGGATGTCTTGGTCAGTCATCACTAATATGTCCTCTTTTTCAAAATCTTCTCGAGTAGATGGAGCTTTTTACTAACTGAATGTGCCCCTCCATGATTAAGTTGAGCAATAATTTTACTTCCTGTTCCTGTTTCATGAACTGTTTGAGTTATTTTCTTGAGTAACGGTAAGTGTTGCTCGGAGGCTATTCCTGCCATCCCTTTGTGGGCTTTTCCTTCTTCACTAATGTAAAGATGTCCTTGAATAATTGCTCCAATCTTTCCTAAAGCTAATTGTCTATACATCTCAAAGTATGCTTCTGAAACAGTTCCATCTTCATTTGCATCAAACTCTGCAGTAGCCGATCGAACAAAACGATTAATTACTTCCATATTACCTATTAAGACCTTCTCGAAAAGAGACATAATGGAATGTATAAACTGAAGTTTAAAGAGTTTTTGTGAATTTAGGTAATTATTCTATAAAATGGTCTCTTTTGCTGACCAGAGATTATTAACTATCTTCCATGTTTTTATCAAATTTTAACAAAGAGAAAATCTTTGCATTCATATATCCGACTATCTAGAGTGATCAAAAATAATGAGAAGCAGAAATAAGTTGCATGAATGGGATTAATCAGTTATTGCTTTCAAGACATCTTTTTCAATCCATTCAGTATACTCTGGAGAGGGATTATGGTGAACATAACCAAAAGCAGCGCAGCTTAGTCTTTTTGTAATAGTATAGAGTCTTTTTTCAAGTGGCCAAATAGTTGGATCGGGTTTAAGTTCAGTAGGATAAGTTTCCAAGAAGGATTCAACATAAAAATTCTCTTTTTTATCTTTCTGCTCTAGCTCTTCTAAGGTCTCAATAATATCATGATACTCAAACCTTGAACTTCCTACAAAACACCATTCCCAATCGATTATTCCTTGAATATTGATTTCTGATTTTCTTGAAATAAAAAGATTGGTAAAATTCAAATCCCCATGAATTAATTGAGGGTAGACGTTTGAAATTACATCAATATGTTGTTCACTAAAATGTCTTGCCTTTTGAAGTACTTCACGAGAAATACTCTTATCCTCTTCTAAACTAGTGATTGACAAATTTATTTCGTTGTATATCCATTCTTTCCATGTTTTGAAGTGTTTATTCTTTGATAGCTGTAATATTTCACCATAATGATCCATTTTAACAGAATGAATTTTCCCAGCAATTTGACCGAATTGATTGAGAATTGCTTTTTTCTCAAGTATAGCAAGTTCTGTCCAGCTGTTTTCTAAGACTTCTCCATGAAATTGCTCCATTACAAGGTAACTTAATCCTACCTCTGATTCTTCTGTTTCGAGAAAATGAATTTCAGGGATAGCAATGTCAGTCTCTTTCTTTACTTTCTTTAATATCTCCTGAACCTTCTTAAATCTAAAACGTTCAAACTCGTCATTAGGTTTCCTAGTAAGAATTTTAATGATTTTTTTTTCATCATCTACTACAAATGAATAAACCAGATTTACTACTCCTCCCTCTTTTTTTTCGAGTTGAGTTATCGGTTTTTCGTAGATTCTTTCAAGTAAGTTAATGACTAATGATTTCATCTGTTTTGCATTTTCTTAAACACTTAAGAAATTATGTTTTATAAAAATAGTAAAATTAAGAATACTAACATTTTAGTCTACAAGTTCAAAATTCAAGCAATTTCAAGAATTATTCTTAGCTTATTTTCTATACCTAAATTTGTAGACTCTTGCCATAAGTCTTCTTTCAACATCTTCATCATGAGAACTTTCAGGACATAACGCTGTTATTATCTTCCTCTTATTGGCTCTAGTAAATTTTAAGTCTATTATTTTGCTGATTACTAAGGTCATAGAGCTACTTTTTAGATTTGTTTGAGGATATTTTTCCTCTTTAATTTCAGCTATGATTTCGTTTCTAATGACATCTGCTTCTTCCTTAGAAATGATATCTCCTGTTTCGAGAGCATAGATTAGTCTAACAACTTGAAGATTAAGGGCTGGTCCAATTGGTTGAGATTGAGTTTTTCTGATAAGACCTAATTTGATCAGCTTACTCTCTTCTTTCATAATTGTAGTGGGTGTAATTGCTTTTAGCCAATTTGGATTAACTCCTTCAGTAATTTCTCGAACCAATTTTAAAGGGGTTCTAATGCCTTTTTGCTTATGTTTATTTACTAGAATGGCTAATAAACTGATAAGTGACTGTCTTTTTGTTAGATAACCTTCTTCTTTCAATCTATCTTTTCGTTGAAGTTCTCTTAAATGAACTATCAGCACTTCATTCGCTAAAGATGGCGGAACGAAAAGTTTCATTATTTCGATAATTTCTCGAGCGTTATCTATTCTTCTTTGCAGTTTTGTGGATCTTGACTTTACTAACGCTTGTTGGTTATGCCTGTAAGGTCTATTTTTCATTATTTTTCTAAGATCATTTTTATCGATGTAAGTGCCTAAGTACGGAAGCTCTTCCAATGCTTGATTTTTATTCTTCTCATTTGACACCTAAATCATCTCACGTAGTATGTATTATATAATACCCACATTCTAATTAATAACCATTTGTATTATGATTATTTCCCAACATGTTTTCTATTCTCATACTCCTATTTAAGTAAAACAGAGAGGTAACTAAAAGTAAAAAAGTTATTTCTAGTCTCCAAAACTACTTCTACGACATACATGTATAGAAAATGGCATAGTTGAAAGAACCAAGTTTTAAATCTTAATTCGATAATAATAATGATTTTTGTTGATTTTCTTAATCAAACCAATTTGAGAATAACTCTCAGCTAACTTACGAGTAACATGTCTTACTGTCCTCTCGGGAATATTGGTCTGCTGATGAATTTCGCTATTAGTATACAAAACACCAGGATTAGATTTAAGAAGCGTCAAGACGATTTCTTCAGAAGTAGGGTCTTTGGTCTTTGTACTAACTTGTTTCTTTTCTTTTTCATTAGCATCTGCAAAATTGTTTAATAAAAGAAGAACCAGTTCTGAGCAAGGGATGTTTTTTTCATCAGAAATATCAGAAAGACGTCTTATAAGCTCGTTAGACCAATCAATTGGAAAAGTGATATAGTTTTCAAGTATTTTTCTGGTCAGTTCAGTTCTTGAGAGATTTTTATCTTCTGCTAAGTCATTAATGATATTAGCTAACGATTTAGGCCACACCATGTTAATTCTGGTTGGTTCATCTATTTTTGATGGACGACCTCGTGAAGACATTTTAAAACCCCTATTTGAGTTCTTGAGCTTTACTCTTGGAAAGAGTTGCTTACAAACCTTGACATTCAATAAGAAAACATATTCCACTCTAATAGTGATAAGTTGGAGTAAGTAATTTTGCTAAATTCAAAGTAAGTTGAATTATAGAAGAAAGTTATTGTTTCCAAAATAAAAGTCTTTGCATGGAAAAATGATGTTTACAACTATTTTAGAAAGTAATATAAGTTCAAAGGTTGTAATATATTAGTTAAAATGAAAGTTATTTATAATAAAAAAAGTGTTATTCTTGTTACAATTATCCTCTCAAGTTTGTTGAATTATAATCAAAGCTTTGCAATTGTTGAGGAAGAAAAACAGCTGTCAAGTACAGATGAAATTACTACTTTGACAATTTTACACATTAATGACTTACACGGCTGGTTGAACCCAAGAGATGGGTATGGAGGAATGGCTACTTTAATGGGTTACTTTGAAGGAAGAGAAGGATATACTAAAGAAGATGATTCATACCTTTTACTATCAGGAGGGGATCAAAATACTGGTCCTGCAGTTGCGACATTAAGCAAAGGGATTGCTGTAGTAGATACAATGAATGAAATGGGTTTTGATGCAGCAGCAATTGGTAATCATGAGTTTGATTTTGGAACTGATTGGATGAATACTAGACAAGACATGGCTAGTTATCCAATTCTCTCGAGTAATATTTTTGAGAAAGGTACTTCCAATCTGGCTGACTTCGCAATACCGTATGTTATTCAAAATCATTCAGGAGTAGCCGTTGGAATAATAGGTTTAACCACGACTACTTCCTCTACCACTTCCCATCCAAAGATAACTCAAGATTTTGACTTTGGTGATTATGAAGAAGCTTTACGAGCCAATATTGATGATGTAAAGGCGGCAGGGGCTGAAGTAATAATTGCTTTAACTCATGTCACACCTGAGGTGTTAATTCAGATAGCAACTTATACTGAAGACTTAGGGATAAATCTATTTTTGGGCGGTCATGGGGGAACTCCACAGATTACTGAAGTTGGTTCATCAGTAGTTGCAATGGCTGGGCATCGTATGACTGAATATGTTTCTCTTAAGATGAGTTACAACACCTCCTCAAAAAGTGTAGTAAATATCACCGGAGAGTTAATTGCTAATATGGAGGGCAATTATGCTCCTAATCTTGATGTTCAAGCAGTGGTGGATTACTGGTATTCTGAAATAGATGTTGAGGAGGTAATTACTTATTCATCGGAAGATATCTATGATGAGTATCAAGAAAGTCGTATAGGTAATCTTGTTGCTGATGGATTTTTGTATGCTTTAAATTGGACAGTTAATTTTGGTGTAACAAATCGAGGAGGAGGATTTAGGGATTATTTTAGAGCTGGAAATATCACTGTAGGTGATGTTGTTTCTGTGATGCCTTTTGAAAATAATCTTTTGAAATTTGGACTTCTAGGATCTGAGTTAACCTCATTAGTAACAGAAACCTTAGGAAAGCTTGTTTTTTCAGGAATGAAGTATAACTTCAGCGTATCTTATGATCAAAGTGATTTTCAAATTCAAGAAAATGGCGTTTATTCTCAGCTAGATCCTTTCAAAACATATACTGGTGTAATAATTGATTATACATGGTATGTCAATTATCAAGATCGTTTTCCCGGAGCTTTTGATACCGGAATTCATTATAGAGATGCAGTGGTAAGCTATTTTAGAACAATTGAGGATTTAACGGTAAATTCGGTCAATCGAATTTCTTATGACGACTATTATTCCCAAGAAACAACCGATTCTGATCCAACAGATGGACAAGATAAAATAACTAGCCCTCTTAGTTTCAACCTATATTCGTTTGGTTTACTTCTAATGGTTGTAATAGTATATAATCGCAAAAGAAAAAAAGTAAGTCTCTAATCTCATTCAGCTTTATTGAGGCTTATTTTGCATAATTTTGATGATTTGATTTAATAAGCTAATCGATGAAAAAGTATTTTTAAATATTCATACAAAATAATATACTATGAATACTATGAAATTGCAACCAAAAGACTATGAAAAACTGAAATTAGTTAATGAAATAGAAGTTTCAGAAAAATATGTGGCGTGGGTAGATAAAGGGGTGAACAAAAAAACCAAAGAATATAATTCGCATATAAAACTATTAACTCGAGAAAACGGGAAAATAATTAAGTTCACTGCGGGAAAAAATGATTCTACACCAAAGATTTCACCAAATGAAACAAAGCTTGCTTTTGTTTCTAAAAGAAATGAAAAGAAACAACTTTACTTGATGGGATTTGAAGGAGGGGAAGCTCAACCTATTACTCCTGAAAAATACTCAGTTATGAATTATAATTGGAGCCCAGACTCTAAAAAAATAGTTTTTTCAGCTAAAATTCCGAAAGATCAAGAACTGGATGAAGAGTGGAAAGAAATAGAAAATGATCCAAGAGTTATCTCGGAGATGGTTTATCAAACGGGTACAGAATTCATCCAAGAAGAATTAATAATTCAATTGTTTACTATCGATCTTAAAACAAAAGAATTAGAGTTACTTACCGATAAAGAGCATAATTTTCATGGAGCCAAATGGTATGATAATGAAACAATACTAACTGTAACAACCTTAGATAAACCAACGGATAATTCAGACTTCAAACAACTAGTTAAAATTAACCTCGTTTCAAAAGAAATGAAAAGATTTGTTGATCTGTTTAATCCGTTTTATTTCATTAATTTCAGTATTGAGCTAACTCTTGACAAAACCATTTTTATGGGACGATTATTTGAAAACACTTATTCCTCAGCTTACCTCTCTCAAATAGGAAAATGGGGAAAAATATCTGAAAATCAAGTAGAAATGATAAACAAGGATTTGGATCGAAGTATTATCTCTATGAACTGGTATTCAAACGAAAAAGCTTTATGCCAAGTAAGCAATTCAGGTACAATTGATCTTAGGGTTTATGATAGAACTACTGGGGAATTTAATCAACTTTTTGAACCAAGAAATTCCATTGAAGGGTTTGGAGGAAACGAAGATGAGGTTTATTTTATTGGAACAGAGCCGGCTTATCCTTCGGCAGTTTGGAAATGGACAAAGGAAAAAGGAATAGAGCTAGTTGATGACCCGAATGAAGAACTGATAAAATCTAAGAAAATCGCATTACCTGAGGAAATATGGCTAACTAATGAAGAAGGAGTCAAGTATCAAGGGTGGTTCTTTGATGCGTCAACCGAGGAAAAGAAAGCACCATTAATTCTCTCAATGCATGGAGGACCACACGTTATGTGGGATACAGCTGGTTCAATGTGGATAGAATGGCAAACACAAGTTGCAGCTGGTTATTCAGTTTTGGCAATGAATCCGGTAGGTTCTGATGGTTATGGTGAAGACTTCTTAAGAGTTATTTGCGGAAACTGGGGCAAGGTTGACGCTCGTGATTTATTAGCTGCTATTGATTATCTGGTAGAACAAGGAAAAATCGATCCTGAAAACTTATTTATTGGAGGTGGATCTTACGCCGGCTTCCAGACAGCTAACATAATTGGTATAGACCAACGTTTCAAAGCAGCATGTGCTCAAAGAGGAGTTTATAATTTACTAACGTTGGATGCTGGAGGAGATGTTACTAGATTTGACGAAACTTGGTATCTTGAAACTGAAGAAAGGGATGTTTTAAGACTCTGGAATGATTCACCAGTTAGCAAAGTTAAGGAAGTGAACACTCCCTTGTTAATCATTCATTCAGAACAAGATTATAGAGTACCTATTCATCAGGCAGATCACTACTTTAAAGAGCTAAAGAGGCATAATAAAACAGTTCTTTTTGTAAGATATCCTCGAGAAGGGCATGAATTATCTCGTTCAGGAGAACCAAAACATATAATTGATAGATTAGAACGAATGGTAAAGTGGTTTGACAAATATAAGAGCTAAAAATCTTATTTTGTTATAATCCCTTGACATTACAACTTGTATGTGATTTTCTTAAAACATTTTACTTTAAAATATAGAAAACCATTATAAATGTTCATTGAGTACTAGTTTTATGTCTGATTTTGACTTTGAGCAATATTGGCAAACTAAATTAGCTAAAAATATAGAAGCAAAAGTTAGCAAAGAAATAGCTAAAGAAGTGCTTGAAGGAAGTGATGTGTTAAGTGATAAAACTTCTAAAGAAGAAATTCTTGAGTGGTCCAATAAGGCTTTGGAAAAACTAGAAAAAGTTGTTTCCCAAGATGATTTACAAGAAATAATGGTCAATTGTGCTTGCCATTACCCCAAAGCTGATCTTCAAGTGTATAAAGAAATGCTAGAAGACACTTCAAGCATTGACCTTGTGATATCTGAGATGGCCAAAAAATTCGAGTTATTCCTTACAGAAGTTTTAAACTTGGATGAAAAATACATTAAATTAATTCATGAACAAAAAATGGGTTTTGCAGGTGAAAGAACTGAAAATAATACTATTATAGCCACTAAAATTCCAAAAAGTGCTTATGTTAAAGATTATTTTGACTCTGATGATCCTAACGAAAGAAGAGCTCTTT
>DAOWED010000166.1 GCA_030638685.1 Candidatus Heimdallarchaeota archaeon
CAAAAGCAATTTCAAGGTATAACATGAGATCTAAAAATGTTAGATTTAAAAGGTCTGAATCTTCAAGATTAAGCGATTCATGAACATATTGGTCTTCTTGTTCAACTAAAAGGAAAAAAGTTGTTCCAGAGACTAAAACAAGAATAAAAAGAGAATAAGGGAGAAAACGCTTGCTAAAAAGGGTTTGTAAACCACCAACAAGCATATCTTTGAAATATTTCCAGAGGGCTTTTTCAACGTATGACAATTCTTACAGCTCCTATAATATACTACTCAGAGAGATCAACTATTTGAACTTTCTCAGTATAATCAGTAAAAATCTTCTATAAAAATAAACAACAAGAAAGAGAAAAAAAACTAAACATAATAAAAATAAATAAAATAAAAATAAAAAAGGATTAGCTACAAAGCATTATTCTCGATATTGTCTGCTTTGTTCAATAAACTCAAGATCTCTTAATTTGTTAAGAGGGATTATTTGATAGGTGTTACCTGGTATCACTCTTCTTACTATAAGAGGTAGTACTCTAAGTCTAACCTCTTTTTGGGCTATTCGTATTGGATCAGTATCACGCCCAGTGTTAATTAGTGCCGGAGCACCTAAACTTAGTTGCAATGCTCTTGCCCCTACAATTCGAGCTCTTTCAAATCGGGTTAATGTGGGTTCCCCAATAACTATATCATCAGAAATTATTTCTTTGGGTTCATTTTTTGACATGAAAATTGATCCTCCATCAATGTAGTTCTAATTGAGTTTCACCGATTAAGATTTAAATCGATCGATTCAATCAATTTTCTTAATTTTGGAAAAATCACTTATTTTAACATCTCTTGAATTTAGCAAAGATCTATTCAGTAGGTGCAAATTCACTTAAGCAGAAGCGATCACTTACCCCTCTTGCAGGTATTCTTTCTGTGAAGTCGTACTCTTTCTCCAAGCTTTCATCAAGCACCCCAGCCCATAATCCCATTACTACATCACAAACTTGTTGGTTGTCTTTCTTACAGCGTTCATCTGGTGAAAGATGACAAAAAACTCTTGCTTTGTATTCTGTCCAGATACTTTCAGACATGCTACTTCTTATTGTCTCTTCTAATATAGATCTAAGATCATCATCAATTTTTGACGAATAAATACGCATTAAGTATTGACCCAAGCTTTTTCCTATTGATACTGGAGTTTGATTAGCTTCATCGGCTCGATATGCTAGAAAAGAGACTATTTCTTGTATCTTGTCTTCAGCATCATCTATCTCTTTAATTCGATTTAATTCATCTTTATTAAAAATCCATGATTCTGCAAACTCGTATGAAACATCAAAGAGAATATCAGATAGCTCTTTGTGATCAATTGTAGGTATGAAAACTGAAAAAATATCTTTTAGTTTAAATGGTGTAGGCTTATATTCTTGTTCAGGTTCAGCTTTTGCTATAGGAGCAGCCTCTTCTTTTTTTGTTGCTTCTGTATCACTTTTTATAGCTACAGGTGTAACAAGTGAACTTGAAGCAGTGTTTATTTGAACTGTGCTTACTTCCCTTGCTATAGGACGACTTATTTCCCCTCTTTTATCTAAAGTAATCTCATACTCATTATCTGTAAAGAGAGAAGAAGTTACTTCTGCACTAACGTTTGAATTTAGCACATATTTTCCTAAGCTTTCACCTAATATTCTGAGAAAAATAAAAAAGATCTTCTTATCAACTTCAGATTCTGTTTTTATAAAACGGTTATTGCCTAGAACAATCTTTGCTTTTTTTATGGACTCTATTTCAATAGATGTGTTTTTCCATCCTAATTCAAATAAAAATGCACTCAATTGTTCATTTACATTCATATCAGTATTTAACAGAAAGTTTCTATCAATAGAAGTTTTGATAGACTGAGTAATCAATTCAAGAGCATTTGGATCGTTCTGAAAATAATCAACGATATTAATGTATGAATTAAGAACGATCTTCATTGTTTGCATTTGTCTTAGTTTTTGGCTACCATGAGAGGTCCATATTCTATTCACGTTATCACCAGTTTAATATCGCCCATCACTCTGATAAATCAATTGAGATTTATAATTGTATAAAGAATGATTTCAATTAGCTATGATAATAACGGTCTAGTTCTTAATTGTAATGATACAGACAATTATCAAGACGAATGCTTGTCTGGATTGTCCGTGATCTAATCTTTCCATTTTTCTCGAAGAAAATATTTAAGCAGTACTTAAAGCACAAATAAAAAAACTAAAAAACTGTTTTAGAGCATTCAAAGGCTCGAAATTAACACTTTATAGTTACAAAATACAACTGAAAACACTTATATAGTATATAATGCCCAGTATGAATAGAGACAATATGTCTCTATGAAGTGGCGCGTGAAAAATTAGTGCAAGACAGCCCAAACCACGACTGGAACAACTTTCCAATAAGATGAAGTTATTCTGCCCAACAAACTCGTCTTGGAAAAGTGACCTCAAGTTATTCGTGCTAACCAAACCCAAACTCGGACGAATGACTAACAAACCCAAACCTTGCCGTGAAAACGGTACAGCGATGAAATCGCAATTCCGGTCATATCTTGCATTCCGCCCTTCTTTTTTTCAACAATTACGTTAAGTGTTAAGCTTTGTATTCTTAAGTTTCAAGTTAATAATCCCATGGAAAGAAAACTTATTCATTCATTGAGCCTTTGCTAATTTATTCACGCTCAAAGGTGTATTATCATCGATAAACTAACTTGTCCAATGTGTCAATCATCAGAAACAGTACTCAATCAAAAATTGCTTGATATACCTCATTTTAAGCACATGCATCTCATTGTTTTCAATTGTAAAAAATGTGGGTTTAAGCTTAATGATTTCCAATCTGTTGAAGAAGGAGAGCCAATTTATCTTGAATATGAAGTGAAGACAGTCAAGGATTTAACTACTAAAATTATTAGAGCAGTAAGTGCATCTATAGAGATACCAGAAATAGGAACAAGAATCGATCCTGGTATTGCAGCTGTTGCTTGGATTAATAATGTAGAAGGAGTGTTAACTGATATTAAAGATAGAGTGATTGGTTTGCTAGATGATAAAGAAATGGATGATGCTTCCAGACAAGTAGCTATCGAAAGATTGGAGCTTATCAATGATCTAATTGAGGTAAAAAAGTCTTTCAGAATTAGATTAATTGATGAAAAGGGTAACTCAGGGATGATCCCTGCATCAAAAGAAAATTACAAGGAACTACCTTTTGAAGAAGCTACACTCCCAGAGTGAAAGATATAGAAAAATAATGAGGGAGAAAAGAATTAATTATTTTTTTCAGATTGTCCGATTATCCTACTGATGAAATCCTCTCAAGCACCATGCCCTCTAGAGTAACCAAAGGCATCTGCTTTGAGACAAGGAGGGCATGTTCTAAAGCTGATTCTCTTTCTGCTATGACTTCAACTATAGGGTCTCCTGCTCTTACGAATTCACCTAATTTTCTAAAGATTCTTACTCCAGCACCTTTATCTGTTGGAGCCCCTGCAGCCTTAGCAATGGCTTTTACCGCAGTGTTTGACATGCTTATAATATACCCATCTTTTGGAGCATAAATTTTGTCAGTATATTGCCCTATTGGTAGATCATCAATTTTTAGTTCAGGATTCCCGCCTTGAGCTTCAACTATTTCACTGAATTTTTCATAAGCTTTTCCTGAAGTTAAAATATCATCGGCTACTTGTTGTCCATGTCCTCTATTGGCTAACCCACCCATTTCTATTAGTATACCAGCCAGTTCTGTTGCCTTTTCTCGAATGCTTGTCGGACCTTTATTCCTAAGAGTTTGGATTGCTTCTTCCGCTTCTAATGCCGGACCAACTGTATGACCCAAAGGTTGAGAGGCATAAGTTAAAGCTGCATCAATTTGCACATTAATTCTTCGCCCGACTTCTACAAATAAATGACCTAAATCAACAGCATCCGCTCGTGTCTCTATTTTTGTGCCGATACCCACGGGCATATCCAATACTAAGTGATTAACACTAGTTGATATTTTCTTGCTTAAGATTGAAGCAATGATCATCGAGCGAGGATCAAGCGATAGAGGTCTCTCTATACGATTAATGATCATATCATCAACCGGTACTAGATTTACTCCACCACCCCAAACCAACATTCCTCTTATTTTAGGTGCAATTTCTTGTATTTCCTCTGCTGAAAAATCTACATTAGCAACTACTTCAAAAGTATCTGCCGTTCCTGAGGGAGAAGTAATGGCTCTACTGCTAGTCTTAGGGATCAATAATCCTGCAGCTGCAACAATAGGAACTATGAGTAAACTCACTTTGTTTCCAGGTACACCCCCAATCGAGTGTTTATCGTAAACTTCTTCTTCTTCAAATTGTATTCTTTCACCATATTCAGCGATCGATTTTGTAAGTGCTTCGATCTCGTTTAAATCCAAACTCAAATATTGTTGAGCCATCAGAAAGGCTGACATCTCTAGATCTGTTAAATTTCCAGCATAAATGTCGCCCACTATTTCTCTAATTTCTTGGTGTGTCCATGAACTTTCTCCATGGAATTTCTTTCTAATGTGAGCGTAGCTAGAAGGTCTAGTTCGAGGAAGGATAGAAACTGCATCTCCAGCAACCACACCTAGTTTCTGAGCAAATGAAGGGGATATTCCTGCTTGCCCCGATTCCACCAGCCCTCTAGCTAATACAACTAATTGTTGGTCTAATGGACCTTTTATTCTGGCTTGTTTATCCAGGTTAAGATCTACGTCTTTGTTTACAAATGCAATCGGATCATTTGTTTCGAAATCAATAATTATTACTTCTAATTGTGGCATAATATTCTCCTCTTGGAGTTTTTTGACAAAAATGTAAAGAGATATTATCAAAGGAGAGCGTCCATATAAACTCATTGGTTTAGCTAAGAAATAACTAATGAGTTATTGTGCGAAAATGTTCAAACCTTAAGATCCACAAATCCAAGAGATAAAGCAGATTATAAAATTAAAGATAATCTTTTACCGTCCGTTTTCGTACCTCATCCCTAAATTTGTCAAGTTTGGGGAAATAGATAAATGTGACTATCAAAGGAGCTATTGCTGCTATCCCTGTAATAGCGAACCATCCAGCTAGAGGACTTTCATCAAGAGCAGCTATTATAGTTGTATAAATGAAAAAGAAACCTACCAAGCCTAGTGCTAGAGCTTCTATTGCATAACGGTACTTCTCAGAGATTCGTGTTTTTTTGGTGGACCTATTTTTTACTGTTCTTTCAAACTCTTTGTTTCTACCGATAAGTGCAGTAATTACACCCCATACTAAGAAAGGTTGAGCTGCCAATGTAAAAATAAAGAATACACCTATCAATAAACTATAGCTAAATGCGTTAGATACCTGTATCATTCTATCTGTTTTTCTTTCAGCTAGTGCAGAAGTTAAGGATAGGATTAATGACCCTAATGAAGCCAATATTGGACCGATAAAGAAGATTGGAAGGAAGTAAGCAAAAGTGAAATCACCATAGGCTGACCATCTAATAAAAGGAATGTCTGCGTAGTAGAAACCTAAAACAACCAAATTAAAAATCCAGATTAATACTCCGAAGATAGGAACAAATGCTGAAAAGAAATAATCTACCTTAGTTATTTTCGAGGCTTTTCCTCTTAAAATTTGACGAGTCCTTATTCTGAATATTCTTGCTATACCATTACTCCATCTCCAGATTTGTTTTATCATTGAAATAGGTGTCCACGGCACTAATCCTCTTGAACCTACCCTATCAACATAATAGAGCCTATATCCCTTTGAATGTAAAACCATAGTAGTATCTGTATCTTCAGCTATTGTCTCTTCAAGAAAACCACCACACTCCTTTATTATCTCAGTGTTAAAACAACAAGTGGTTCCTGCAAAAATAGTTGCACCTCGAGTAGACCTTGATTTTTGATATACATGAAAGAATTGAGTGTGAATAAAAGCAGAAGCTTTCATTAACCAGTTGTCTTGATTAACGAAAAGAGGTTTAGCTTGCACTCCCAAAGTATCTTCTTTTATGAACCCAGAAAGACAAGCATGAATAAGTTGTGGGTCTGCTAGATGATCTGAATCTAAGATTATGAAGAAAGAACCAGTTGCAATTTGAAGCATCTCATTAAGTGCTCCTGCCTTGAAACCTTTCCTATTATCTCTATGAAAAACTTTTATCCCGTTCTCCTTGCAGAAGGATTCAATCTTATCCCTATTCTCAGAAGGAGCACTATCATCACAAACAATTATTTCAACAAGTTCTTTTGGATAATCTATCTCCAGTGCTGCCAAGAGCGTTTGGTAAACGATTTCAAAGGGTTCATCATACAAAGGATAATTGATTGTAACTTTTGGTAATTCACCATTAAATCTAGCAGGAAGTTCTAGTGGGGGAAGCTTATACCTCATACTTGATTCAATGTAATAGTACAGTAGTAAACTATAAAACAATGAGATTATCTCAAAAAGGAGAATAAGGATATTAATGCTAAACTCTCCTAACCGGTTAAGTGAATAGTCTTCCTGTAAATATTTCATACATTCAATAAACGATAAGATGGGATAAACAACCATAAAAATGGCTATAAGAATCATTCCCAATTTTATAAGATATCTCACAAGTTTTGTCATGTTAAATGCTCCTTTTTTTTATTTTTGTTGTTTTTTTTTCAACTTTATTACTGATGCTAAAGCTGTTTATTTTTATAAATTAAACTTACGGGAAAAGCAGGAACTAGAGTAAGCCCTAGTAAAATGAAAATAAGAACCCACATTTTTCCACCTAATAATACCGGTATGAAGAAAAGAATCCCAGCTAAACCGATAATGAAAAAGATTAAACCCCAAAAACGGACACGTATAGGAGGGTTCCATGAGCTTTTAGGATCATTAGGTCCTCTCTTTTTTATCAAAGCGTTCCATACTGCACCTATGGAATATGGATTTGCAGCCAGTGCTAAAACGATAAAAATTAGCAAATGACGATATTTTAATTCCTCCTGTCCATCTTTCCGTCCAAAATAGATTGCCAACAGGGCATTATACGCATAAATAAAAGCAACAGCTATTGGCATTAATAATACTGCTGGAAATCCTCCTAGTTCAAATCGCGATGGAGATGTATTTGTAAAGTATATCGGTAAAAGTAATAATGCATAGGCATAGGCACTAATTGTTAATGTGAATAGTCCCATATTTGATGCTAAATCAAGCTTCTGATTCAGTTTTATGCGTGATTTGAAAAGTCCTTTTGCTCTTAATAAGAGAACAGAGGTCCCACCATGTGCCCATCTCCATAGTTGACTTATTTGGTGATTGAATGTTTCTGGTACTAAACCATATGAAGCAAAATAATCTAGAAAGTATCCTTTTTTGCCATGAATGGCATAAATTAGTGTTAAATCAGAATCCTCAGTAAATGTCTCTTCCGGAAATCCTCCTATTGATAAAAGCCCATCTCTTCGAAAACAAGTAGATGAACCATTAAACAATACTGTGTTAGATCTCGTTTTTGTCCTAACTAGAACTTGGAAATATTGAGCATACATCATAGCCGACCAAACAGTGATAAAATTGGAAACATTTCTAAAGCGATTTTTTGCTTGCACAAAGTCATATTCAGGATATCTCTGAAGTGCCTGAACAAAATAAGATAACGTTTGTGGTAATGGGGAATGATCCACATCAAAAACAGCTACTAA
>DAOWED010000018.1 GCA_030638685.1 Candidatus Heimdallarchaeota archaeon
AATGTTAAATTCATTTGTTCTACCAATTTCTTACATGACTCTCTGTGATAAGCTGATTGATCATTAGAATATTTGAGAATCATTCTTATGATGAATTCATGTCCTTGAAACTGATTAACTAATGAGAATATTGTTGGTTCACTAAATAATTTTCTAGCAATTTCATCCCGTCGCTTTAGAGCTATTGTTACTGCTTCTTCCGTATCCCATTGCGTAACGCGACTGTAAATGACTTTTCTTAGAAAACGATCTCTGAGTTTTAGAAACGCAAGAATACCATCTACTCCATCTTCAGAAACAATTGTTCCTTCAGAATTAATGTATGGTAGTTTGGGCCTATATTCCTCCTTTGTTTCCACTTGTATCGCTTTCCTGTTTTATCGATATATAATAGTTTATTGCCGACTTATTAAGTAGATTGATATCGAAGCTCCACCATTCTATTACTTATTTTTTAAATACCATTCAGTTTAATGCCCATTTGAATGGTCTTTTTTCTGTAATGAATTGACAATAATTAAAAATCTCATCTATTCGAATACTAAGTTCTGATAGCTCATAGATCGTTTTGGAATAAGCAAGTGTTTTCCAGCTTTCTGCTAATAAGAAGTAGTCTAATGAAAGACCTTTTGGATACATTTGCTCTAGAGAATTTGTTCCTCCTGAGAAAACCAATGTTCTTTCATAATTCCTAAGCACATTTTTTACAAATGAAATGCTGTTGTTTACTGTGCCTTTTGTGAAATATTCTTTTTCAACCATTTCTGAAATATTGCTTGCAATATCCTCCATTCTTTCGGCTTTTTCCTTAGTATTAAAACCTGGTTTTATCAAGATTTGATAATTGGCCCCTTGAATGATGTTTATTAGTGGTAGATCTTCATCGAATTTTTTGTGAAAAATTGCTTCCTTTGACCTAAAAGGAAACAAGCCCATATAACTGGTTTTTAAATCAGTTAATTCAGAAATCATGGGGCTAAAAAGGTTAAACAGTTTATTTGTCTGTTCATCGGTTAAGGAGAGCATGAAAGCCATTTGAGAAACAATTTTAAGTTCTTCTTTTACATCAACCGGTATAGAATCGTTTGGTTGAACCGCAGCACACCCTCTTCCTAATATACTTGAATAAATCTCATCGGATAAACCTACTTTTGACAGGACCGATCCTGCTTGTTTCAGATAAATTATACAAGGAGGACTATTCCATAGGCCTACTAAGTCGAATAGATTTATTCCTTTAAACTTTTCAAGACTATAACTCAATAATTGGTGTTTTTTCGCCTCCTCCTCAAGTTGTTCTAAGCTATTTGTTCGTTTAACATATAGAGCCATCATTCTATTTCCCACATCAGAACCTAGTTTAAGGAGTATTTCATATTCTTGACCGAATTGGTAATTTTTCTGAGAAGTGATAGTTATGTCATCTATTGTTACATATCTTGCCTGTAGATGTTTTTCTGGGTCCCACAAAAAACGTCTCAACTGATCTGAAATTCCTTCAACTATTTCTATCATTGTTTGTCTTGAGATTAGGTTTTCCCAAAGCGGAGAAGATGAAACATCGAGTTTCTTATATTTATTAAGGTGATCATCTTCAGACATCTTATACGTTATAGCTTTTCTCTCTTAAGAAAATTTGCATTTGTATTTTCTTTCAAAAAAAAGTAAAAAAAAATCTTTTTCTGCTAAAAAACAATGAAATGTTATCATTTTTTAGCATATTATATAACTATGAAAAGTAAATCTTTTTATTTAATAAACAAAATTTTAATATAAGAAAAAAATTTCAAGGTAGCTAAGATGAGTGAAATTATTACTTTAAAAGACATCTCAGAAATCCCAGATGCAAGCAACAAACCTCTGGTTCAAGTTATTTCAGAACCTGAAAAAATTAAAATTATTTCTGATGATGAACGGATCAAAATTTTAAGAATGATTCATGAGGGAATTGAAGATAAAGAAGGGAAAACTCGTAGAGCTCTTTCAGTGCCTGAGATAGCTAGTAAAATGGGTACTTCTGCTCCACGAATATATCATCATATAGACATTTTAGTTAGTCATGGACTTTTGATTCCTTATGAGGTTAAGAAAACAAGAAGATCCACCACCTATTATATGCGGTCAGCTTCTGCGTTTATTATGTTATGGAGCCTTGATGATGAGGAAAAAATAGAAACCTCTAAAAATGTAAACGAACTAATAATCCAAGGTTTGGATATTAAAATTTCTAAGAAAGATATTGAAGTTGGAAGTGAACTTAGAAACGAGGTACAATTCATAATGAATAATTGTCTTAAAGAAGTGAGTGATAAAATTAAAGACAAGATACCTGAGGAACGTCTATTTGAAATTTTAAGGCATTTGGCTTTCTTGAAATTTATCGCAAATGATGAAAACGTAGAAAAGGCTAGAGAACTATCCAAATTTTACCATCTTTAGGTTTTGTTGCTATCTGTGAGTTATTGACTATTAAACAAACATTTTTTCAAGCCTATCTAATGCTTCAGTAATGTCATCTTGAGAGATATGACGGTAAGTTACAAAACGTACTTTATTTCCTCCAGGAGAACCGGATAGAACACCTACTGATGCCAATTTACTCACTGCTTCTGTTCCAGTGAGTCCAAGTTCTGAAAAATCTACCATTACAATGTTAGAATCTGGATCTTTTACATTTAATCCTTGAAACTCATTTAACCCTATTGCTAATTGTTTAGCTGTAGCATGATCTTCATGTAATCTTTTGCTCATTTTTTCAATGGCAATTATTCCCGGAGCAGCAATAATTCCTGCTTGTCTCATTCCTCCACCCAATATTTTTCTCTTTTTACGAGCTATCTTTATTGTTTCTTCATCACCCACTACTACGCTTCCAACAGGAGCACTTAATCCCTTTGATAGGCAAAATTGAACAGTGTCAATATTTTCAGTAAGCTTATCTACGGTAGTATTTAGTGCTGTTGCAGCGTTAAAGATTCTTGCCCCATCTAGGTGTACTTTTAGATTATTGTCAACTGCAACATCTGTAATCGCGTCTAACTGTTTTTTAGTAATCACTTTCCCTCCTGCTCTATTGAAAGTGTTTTCTAAACTGACAAGTTTAGATACTGGAAAATGTATATCTTCATATCTAATTGCTCCTTCCAATTGTTCAGAAGTAAAATAACCATCTACTCCATCTATTGTCCTTGTAGTAACGCCTCCTATTGCTGAAATTGCTCCAACCTCATAATAATAGATATGAGCTTGTGAATCAAGAAACACTTCATCACCTGGGAGAGTCTGACTTAGAATTGCAATCAAATTTCCTTGAGTTCCACTGGTTACCAATAATCCTGCTTCTTTTCCGAATTTTTTAGCAGCTAATTCTTCTAACCGATTTACTGTTGGATCTTCACCGAACACATCATCTCCTAATTCTGCTTCAAGTATGGAGTTTAGCATTTCTTCAGTAGGCAGTGTTTTTGTATCGCTTCTTAAATCAATTTTTTTGTTTTCATACATTTAAAGACCAAGTTATTTCAGAGTATTTTATTAGATAAGCGTTTTGAAAACTATAGAACCTGTAAAGTTTTCTCAATTTTTTCATTTATTTAGAATTAATCCATTCGCTAATCTTTTTTAGGAATGAAGTATTTAGTATCATGGATCTTTAGGTGTACTAAAATGTCAAAAATTTCAGAAGACGAACGAATGAAATTCGGTTCTATTTTAATTCAAGCAGAACTTGCTAAAGAAATACAACCTGATAGCCTTTGTTTTCGATTTAGGGATGATAACAATGAAACCATTAAAAAAATACGAAACCTTGAAGAGCTTTCTTCTGCCCTACAAGAGCTTTCTTTTGATGTAATTATTCAACATATGCCTTCTGATGATTTATCTGTCCAAGATCAACGTAAGTCGCTTTTTCTTTGGATAGGGTACATCCTTGGTGATTTTAACCTTGCAGCTAAACTATATCGAATCAGATCAAATCCTTCCTTATCTGACAAGGCTATTCTATCACAAACTGTTACTACGGTTTGGAATCGATTATTAAACTATCTAGAAATCGATGTTTATTTTCAACAAAAGAAGTAATTGAGTTCAATATTATCAAACAGATAAGTTTGAGTAATCTATGGTGAGTAAAATATCAAATTCTAATATTTCAGGTAATTTTAAGCTATTAACTATCCCTTCACTCCATGTTCAAGGATATGAACTTTCTGAAGAACTTACAAGAGAAAGGATCGATTCGTTAGCTGAATGGAGTAGTAATATTGATAATCCAATTGTTCAATTTTTTGATGGGGAAAAAATAGTAAGCGAAAAGCAACTGGAAGTAGGCTTTGCTAGAGCTCTTAGATCTAAAAAACAAAACAAAATGATTGCTAAGAACATAAATGTTGAGTTAGCTTTATGGGTTGCAGGAACTAGACTTATTAAAACAGCTTTTGAAAGAGTGGGTATTTCATCTAAAACAAACTATTTACTGGTTGTAAGCGTTGATCAAGATGGTTCAAGTAATGCTAAAATATCTGATAATTATTTAAACGAACTTCATAAAATCCTTCAAAAAAGCCAAACGTGGAGTTACAAACAACCTAATGATGTAAATTTGATCGCTGAATTGTACGAGATTAATCTTAACCCAATTGAAAAAGAGTTAGAAATGGCTGATCTTGAGAACTATATCTTGCAAAAAATATCACTATTAACTGTGTTAATGTGAATTTTACTGAAAAAATTGATTCAATCTATCATTTTTGCCATTGAGATTTTCGAGCTCTAACAGCAGCAACTAACATTGGGAAGGTGATTGTTGCATCAGAGACAACGGTTACCATTCCTGCTTTAAAATCTACTTTTCCCCAAGAAATGGCTTCTGAGAGTGTTGCTCCGCTTAAACCTCCGGGTTCGGGTCGATCCATTGTTAATTGTATAGCTCTTGTGAAATTTTTAGAACTCATCAAAGAGGACTGGAAAATATAATTCTTTGGTACTCCACCACCTATAAAGATTGTACCTGCTGAATCAGCTTCTACAAAGATATCCTGAATTAGAGTTAAATCGGCCATCGGATCAATAATTAGACGATTTCTTTGTCCAAACAACCATGTTTGAAGGCCTAATATTGAATCAGCATAGGCCGGTACGATAATTGGAACCTTGTTCTCATGAGCTACTCTAACTATAGAATCATTAAAAGTAATGTATGATCCTATTTCATCAATTAATTCGCTTGTCGAGATGATTAATGTTCCATCAGTCGCTTGTTTTGCAAAAATATCAGTTAATATTCTTTGAATATTTGTTTCCAATAAACCAAAGCTTGTATCTTCCACAAATGCATCCAGAATTCTATCAATCTTTTTTTCTCGTAAATCTTCATCACTTTCATAGGGGATATCTCTTAGATGAGAACCTCCAAACGCTTCTATTAGATCATGAGTTATGTTTGCCCCTGTTGAGACCAGTACATCTATCATTCCGTCAGATATCATATCACAAACGATTTTTTTCATACCGGAAGGAACCATTGCCCCTGAGAAACCCAAAAAAACTTTTGAATTATCTTTTAACATATCAGTATAGATTTGAACCGCTTTTGCTAGCTTTCCGGCTCCAAAAACGCCAGAAGCACTTAATTCAGTTATTAATTCATCTACACTCATCTCATCAGTCAATTTTACTGCTTTTACGGGAGGAAACTTAGACATACTATCACTTATTTTTTAATTCTCAAGTGAGATTATATGTTTCACCGTAGGAGTAATGCAGCTAAGTATAATAGCCAAACACTTAGGCTTATAGTCTCCTCTAAATATCATATTTCTCAATTAACAAATAATTGTATTATAGGCGCTCATGAATTTCATGTTATTGTACCCAAAACTAAGTTCAGTAAGAATTAATTACTCGGTTAAAACATGAGTTTTAGTTTTCTATGTCATAAGAAAGTGTAATGAGTTAATTTGGCTATTTTATTCAAAAGAAAATTGATTAACTGATGAATCTATAAAGAGGATACAACTGTTTGTTTGTCATAAAACGCTCTTTTAAGTAGTTTTTTTAGTATTAATTATCAAATAGAAGTAACATAACTGTTATAATCTATCTTTCTAACTTGATAATGATAGTCTTGCACGTGCTCGAACTCTTTTTAGAAGGTAAAATTGATGAATCTGATGAATTAACCAATCTCCTTCTTTCGGCTGGATCTAATCTCAAGAACTCTGAAGTAAAAATTCATGAAGATACTCCTAGTGATAAATTTGGAGACGGAGTTTTGCCAGTATTAAAAACATACAAGGGCGAATTAATCTGGGGAGAATTAGGTAAAGAACTAATTAATACTGTTATTTCATCTTTATTATCAAGTGACAAGAAAGATGACGAGGAAACAGGGAATATTAAAATAACAAGCGAAAAAGCTATTGCTGCTCTTGAATATGCTTCTGAATTAATTATTCATTCAGATTTAGATGAAAACGATGAAGAGACATTTCTGTTTATCGTAAGAGAAAATCCAGAAGACGTTGACGTTGAAGGGCTATCAGATATTTTGGCGAAACACAAAATCTTCTTTTTAACAGATTTCTTTAACTTTAAAGGTGAAACGGTTGCAGCTTTGGGTTCCAACCCTAACATGTTCATAGGTCATATTTATCGTAACGATATGCATTTTTCAGGACGAATAGATATCAAAAAAGAAAGACCGGGAACTTCATCATATATTAGAGTTAAAAGAGAAAAAGATAAATCTGTTTCTGGAAAATGGACCCAACGCAAAAATGATGCAGTAAATATTATTGATGAATTTTATTTACAGTTATTTCTTTCAAGCGCACCTGTAATGCTTAATGGTACTGTAACAGAAGGGCAAATGAATAGAGTGACAGCTAAAGTAAGAGATGTCGTTGAAATTTTGAAAGTTAAGATCTCATCCAAAAAATGAATTTAGGTGATAATTATGAATTTG
>DAOWED010000207.1 GCA_030638685.1 Candidatus Heimdallarchaeota archaeon
TACACCTAATTGTCCTATTCTTCAACTAAGCCCTCATCTATTGAGTATTTTTCTTTCAATTCCACAAACGTAAGCTCTGAATCGATCAGCATTTGAAGAATACTTGCAAGATCTTCAGTTAAAACTCTCACTTGATCGGTTGAATCTCTATCTCTAATTGTTACGCAATCATCCTTAGAGCTTTCGAGATCCATTGTTACACAGAATGGAATACCTATTTCGTCTGCTCTTGCATACCTCTTTCCTATATTTCCCGAATCATCATAAAAAACATCCAATCCTATGTCCTTAAGGTCAAGGTAGAGTTCTATTGTTGACTCAATTAATTCTTCAGGTTTTTTACGCAAGGGGAATACTGCTACTTCAATTGGTGCAATATGTGGAGGGAAAGCAAACCATGTCCATGTTCTTGTTTCATCATTTCTATAACAACTTTCTAAAACAGTATAAAATATACGATCAAGGCCCAAAGATGGTTCTACCACATGTGGAACTATCATTTTTCCATCATGCTCTATTCTTAATTTAGTCTTTGACGCTTTTGCATGGCACTGAAGATCATGATCTTGTCGGTAAGCATTTCCTACGATTTCAATAACCCCATAATCACTATCTACCTCAAGATCATAATTCCCTCCTGAGTAATGAGCTGTTTCTTCAGGGCTCATATGACGAAACCAGAATTTTTCATATGGTACTCCAAGCAGCTGCAAAAATTCTGTTTCTAAAGCCAAGATATAGGCTAATGGTTGATTTGGAAGTAATTTCTGCTCTACAGCTTCTTCTACCTCTATATCCATTGCTTTTTCTCCCTTCTCATGCATTTCTCTTGTAACAAGCCTTATTATTGAACTTGCCACTTCATCAAATTTAGGATAATCAATTAAATGCTCAGGTGCAACAAAATATTCTATCTCCATCTGAGTAAACTCTCTCATCCTTATCAAGAAGTTTCTTGGTGAAATTTCATTTCTGTATGATTGCCCGATTTGAGCTATCCCAAAAGGTAGTTTTGCTCTCATTGAATGAGTAAGCCTTCTAAAACTCACAAAAATATTCTGAGCTGTCTCTGGTCTTAAGTAAGCGTTATGTCCTCCAGTTGCACCTAATTGCGTCTTAAACATCATATTAAACTCTCTTGCTTCTGAAAGTTCTCCTTTACACTTTGGACATACAGCCCCTACTTCTTTTACTTTTTCAGTCAATTCCTCTAATGGTGTTCCATCAGTTACTTCTACTTCATAATCCTCAAGAACATGATCTACTCTGAAGCTTTTCTTGCATGATTTACACTGAGTTAATGGGTCATTAAACTTCTCTAAGTGCCCTGAAGCTACAAAAACTGGTTCTGGAAGAAGACGTGAACCTGACATTTCCCAAATTCTAATATTATGGTCTGTTTCTTCATAAATAAATCTCTGACGCCATAGATTAACTATCTTATTTTTTATTAGTGTACCAATTGGTCCATAATCATAAGTTCCAGCGGCTCCGCCATATATTTCAGCCGAGGGGAAAACAAATCCTCTTACCAATGCTACATCTATGATTTCTTCAGATAGGGAACTTTCTTTTTTCATATTCTTTCAAAATAAGACAATTTTCACCCTTTATCACATTTTTGTTAACGTTCATCTTTTCAGCTGCCTTATCTGAGTTTCAATGCTTCTTCCTCTAACTTCAGATTCTTCGTTAGTTATCCTTTGTTTAGTTCGTTCTTTTCAGAGACTGTCTGTGATTTAGTTCTTTTCTTTTTTTTCTTTAAATTTAATTTTTGGCGCTAAAAGTTTTTTTCAATGAGAACTCAAGAAAAGTCAAGAAAAGCATAAAAAGAAAGCTGAAAGAAGAAAAATATGATTGATGATCAGATTGCAGATTTTTTCTATGATTTTGAGAGCTCTTTTCTAGATATCGTTTTTGCGATAATAACCTTCATTGGAGATGAGCTTTTTTACATAATGTTCTTCTCAGTTATGTTCTGGGTTTACAACAAGGAACTAGCATATGAAATGATATATGTCTTACTTATCTCAGTAAGCATTAATGGTTCTTTGAAAGAAGTAGTCAAAAGAACTAGACCAACTTTTGCGGGAGAAATAGGGAAAGGAGTTGTTGAAGCGGAAGGATATTCTTTTCCCAGTGGACATTCTCAAAATTCAGCAACGGTTTGGGGTCTTTGGGCTCTAAACTTAAAAAATCGCAAGCAACAGCTAATATTAGCTAGTTTAATCATTCTAATAGGCTTTTCAAGAATATACCTTGTAGTTCACTTTTTTACAGATGTTATCGCTGGGTGGATTATTGGTTTTACAATAGCTTATCTGATTTTTAGAGCTAAGCCAAGATTCTTGGAAAAATGGCATGAATTAGGCATAAACGTTAGGATAAGCATAATTACAGTAACATCACTAATTTTGTTAGGTATTAGCCTTCTTCCAGATGCATCTGAAAATTATTCAAAGACAATTTCTTCAGGAGCAGGGATTATATTCGGCATCTACCTTGGGAAACAACTTGAAAATAAATATATTGATTTTTCTGACAAGGAGGGATTAAAATCCTTCTCAGTTTTCATAACCAGAATTTTAATAGGTGTATTTTTAGTTGCACTAGCTTATGTAGGTCTGAAAATACTTTTTGCAGAAATTGATGATGGGAACATTATCCTACGTTTTATCAGATACTTCTTTGTAGGATTTTCTGTAGTTTATCTTGTCCCCTATCTCTTTACTCTTGTGGAAAGAAAACGGAACTTAATCTCTAAGCCTACAGAAGTAGTTTAAAGAAACTACACTTCATTTTATATTTTAGGGACTAAATGAAGCAATTCAAATAGTTGATTGAACAAAGAAAGTTTGGTGAATGAATGGATCAAGTAATAGTAGCTCGAGATGAAACGAAGGGTTACACCGTAGTAGAATCATCTTTTGAGGTCTATTCAGAGATCCTAACTTATCTTTTGCCAACTATTACTTCTCGTAAAAAACCCGAAGTTAATTACATCAGAAAAGTGTTCGCTCAAGACCTTAACAAAATTATTGTCAATTTTGTATGGAGCGATGGTCTGGATCCTTTTAACCGACCCAAAGCCTATGTTCATTCATTAATACTTGATCCAGAAGAGTATCAAAAATATACTCTAATGCAACTAAGCACTCCTTTTTTCGATAAAGATGGAAATATGATTAGACCATCATCACTTATTGAGAATAAAATATTTAGTAAGAGGAAAAGCTATAAGAGAGCACTCAAAAATGTTATTCCTGGCAAACTTGTTGAACGAGTTTTAACCCAAGAAAAAGTAGCTGTTTCAACTACATACACACCCCAATTGATTAAATTCATTCACATATGTTCCGTTATTGAAGATTCTCTGCCTTCTGATTTCAGAGAAAAATTTAGCTTTATTACATACTCAGAAACAAACATGAAAAATGATAGAGATTATCATCTGACGTTTTTTGTTTCAACGAGTTCTCCGCAGATAGAGCATCATTATTCTAGTCATTCGAATAAACTGGTAGAAGAACTGATCTCAAAATACAGCAATCGAAAGGAAGTCAATCTCTTGTATCATGAAATACTTGAAGAGGATCAAAATGTGCTTGAAAGGTATAATGAAGATGTTCATTTTGTTAATAAAATAAGGTCCCGTTTCGGTTATGAAAAAATAATAACCAGTAAGCCAAAACAAGTATTCAAGAAGATCTCTAATATTTTCAAAAAAACATATGACGAAAAATGATTATTTATGATTGTTAATCATTAGATTTTTTTACTCATTACAAACTCATGGATGGTCTTATTGACGATTTTCATTAGTTTAATCTTAATCTCACTAACTAGTTCTTCGGTTAAATCTTTAACTTCAGTAATTGACGAAGTAACTTCTTCCAAAAGTGATTGAATGGCAGTTCTGT
The DNA here is from genome assembly GCA_030638685.1 of Candidatus Heimdallarchaeota archaeon. GTDB lineage: Archaea > Asgardarchaeota > Heimdallarchaeia > Heimdallarchaeales > DAOWED01 > DAOWED01. Next base: position 3,921 of record DAOWED010000207.1, read on the forward strand.
CCGAAAAGGCATATTCAAGTTCTTTTTTAATGATATAGGTAAGAATAATTAGATTATGTTCTTTTAGGCGTACATCTACCGCATGAGGGTCTTCTACGCAAAACGAAAAAAGAATAGAAGTAAAATCGGTATTGGATATAGGTAGAGGACCGAATAAACCTTCATTATAACCATCTCCTTGACCAATAGCAATTAGATAAAATGTTCCCAATCGAGTTAGCTCATCTTTGGGGTTTTTCATAAAATGGATATCCTCATAGGATATCAGTTGCGTTCCTTCTTCTCCTATGTTAAAGACTGCTGAATAGAAATCGGATTCATTAATTCCTTCACCTAAAGCAATTTTAGGGATAGCAGAAATTACATCAACTAGTCTTTGGGTGAAAGTAATATTTTTGACCAAATAATCGTAAGCTCCCTTTTGAAGAGCTTCAACAGCTACTTCCTCAGAACCTACTCCTGTTGAAAAAATAATTATACTTTCAGGTGCTAATTCTTTGATCTTATCAATAAGGTCTATACCTGACAACTCAGAACCTTTTAAAGCATAATCCAAAATTATAATAGGAAATTTTTTTTCCTCTTCTAATATAGCGATAGTTTCGTCTGAGTTTACTACTGAAGTAATTTTGCACTTAAAGCCCTTCTTGTTCAATATGGTTTCTATAATCTCAGCATAATCTGGGATGTCATCTACTACTAGTATATTTACAAGTAAGGAGTTATCTGAGTCACTCATCTAAATCAGCAATACAGTCATAAGAGGGTTATTATTTATAAAAATTACGTGGTCGATACGATGTCACTGAGTTATTTATCTGATAAACTATTTTTCATAAAAGTACCAGCGGATGGTTTCAAATATTCCATCTATTTTTTCATAAGCTTCAGTTGTCGGATCAATTGCCGAGATAGCCTCCCAGAAGTGACCTCCTTGAGGAAATCTTCTTTTTAATCCATCCCAAGTTTCTGTAAAATTCTCAGCAATAACTTTATCTGCCCTTTGCTGATTATAATCTAATAGATCTAGCTTGTTTACAAGTAGAAAAATGACTACTTTTGCTTTTAGTGCTTTTCTTTCAGCTTCTTGTACGTCCCTATCAAGGGTCATTAAAAGATAATTTGAGGTTTGAATAAGTGCATCTTTTTGGATCCTGAAATCTTGGGTTGGATCAATCATGAAGATAATCCCTTGAGTACGATATTTCTTAAGTGCAGAAAACCAACGAGGGTATCTAGAAATATCTCCAGGACAATCCACTGCAGTTACTTTGTAAGTACGGTATTTTTCTATTGAAAAACTGCTTCTTGCCGATTGGCTAAGTAATTTGATTTTTTTATTAGTAACTTCAATATCGATAGTAGTTGTAGTTTCTAGATCTCCGCCTTCGATTCTCTTAACGAGGGTAGTTTTCCCAACTCCTGTAGTACCGACAATAGTAACTGATAAATCCCTAGTAAGCATGGTAACAACTCATTGCTATAACGATAAAATCCTATATTACTTAATAAAGCTTCTCGAATGTCAGAATCTAATCAATAAGATTATTATGCCATGTTAATCCAAAAGTTTTTTTCTTTGTCTCAGTTTAAAGAGCTAACTCACGTAATTTAGCCAGATTTTGCTTATGGCCTATTTTATCTCCTTTCTTATCATGTGTTTCTAAATAGAAGGGCACTTTTCTGAGCTTTTTATGATGTAATATTGCCTTAAATCCGTCTGCTCCTATCATTCCAAACGATATATGTTCATGTCTATCTTTTCCAGAACCAAATTCTCCTTTTGAATCGTTTGCATGAATAGCATGAAGCTTGTTAATTCCAATGATTGTATCTATTTCTTCAACTGTTTTTTCAACCGCTTCTTCAGTGCGAAGATCATAACCTGCAGCAAAAGCATGACAAGTGTCCATTAAAAAGCCTACTTGTCTTATAAAACCTCTTTCCTCGACTTTTTCGATAATATTGGCTATATGTTTTAAGTCTCCACCTATTCTGGAACGAGCAGCAGTATTTTCAAGAAGAAGCATTACTTCTCCTTTAGCTGTTGATTTCTCAATTGAACTTATTATTGCTTTAACCACTCTTTCTTCTCCTTTTCCATCTCCTTTATCACTTCCAAGATGAGTACAGATATACTCTACGCCTAACTTTTTACAGCGTTGCAGCTCATCGTAAAGAGCTTCTGAAGATTTCTCAAACATTTCTTTTTCCGGAGAAGATAAGTTCGGAAGGTAAGGCATATGACTTACTAAAGGACCTAGTCCGCTTTCTTTTCGTGCTTCTTTGAATAATGTAATCGTTTTCTCATTCAATGGCTTATATTTCCACATCCTTGGAGAGCGAGTAAAAATCTGGAAGCAATCACATCCTAAGTCTAAAGCACGTTTAACTGATTTGTGAAATCCTCCAGCAATGGATACATGAGCACCTATTTTCATTATATTCACTATTAGGTTTCATATGTGATATAACAATTTCGAATTCGTTGAAATTAGTCGAAGAATTTTTCTGGTAAAATTTTTATGCTGATAATCTTATCTTTCTTATGAATCCTCAAAACTTACTCGATCTGATGACTAAAAGAAGATCGGTTCGGAAATATGCTGATACAACAGTAGAAAAAGAAAAATTACTAGACCTTCTTGAAGCAGCACGATGGGCTCCAAGTGCTGGAAATAAACAACCTCTCGAGATAATCGTCGTCGATGATAACGATACCAAGAATCTTCTTGTGGAAGCGGCTCTTGGTCAAAAATTCATTGCTGATGCACCTTATGTTTTAGTAATCTGTGCCAATGTGGAAAGAACATCTTCCCGCTATGGGGAAAGAGGTTCTTCATTGTACTGTTTACAGGATACTGCAGCTTCTATCCAAAATATTTTGCTATTAACTACAGCTCATGGATTATCATCTTGCTGGATTGGTGCTTTTGATGAGCAAAAAGTAAAAGACGTATGTTCTATCCCTGATTTTGTACGTCCAATTGCATTAATTCCCGTTGCTTATCCCGCTAGCTTGGAGGAGAAGCGAGCTCCACCTAGAAGAGAGTTAAAAGAAATAACTTTCGGTAATGCTTATGGAAAGGTCTTTATGGAGCCCTAATGATATTCTTGTGCAGAATGATGTTATCTTTTTCTTCAAACATGTTATTCTGATAATATTGTGATTTATAAAGAACGATTCAGACTTTTGATTGCATGAGTAGAACTAAAGATCATCAAATAGAAAGTGTCCTAAAAACATGGGGAAACATAGAAGCAGATGTGACCATTGAGGATCATTACGGTAGAAGAAAAACTGTTCCATGGGTGATTTCCTCTAGATTCGGTAAATTTGCTGTATGGTTCTATGATTGGCGAAAATCATTAGGTACTGATCGAGTTATTAGAACGGAAAAGATCATAGAAGGAACAGTTATTGATGGAGCAATCTTGATAGGTCATAGTTTTAGTGACCAAGCTGAAAATATTGCTCAGACGCTTATGCTTTCTGAAAAAGCCAAACCGGTCTTTTTAATTGAATTCAAGAAGTTAAAAGAAATTCCAATAATAGGTATACAAAAACTAATGCAAAGAATGGTGGTTATGAGGGCTGAAGAATCAGTTAATTCTTTTGAAGAATCTTTTCTTACAGAAATATCAAAGAGAGAACTCGAAGAAGTATTTGATCAAGAACAATCCTCTGATATAATATCTCAAACTAATGAAGAACTCTTTGACGTTATTACTCCATCTCGTGATTTTTTTGATAATATAAATTAACCAAACCTACTGCAGTTGTTTTTTTTTGGCAGTTGCCATTGTTTCAAATGACATCTCTAAAATAGTAAATCCTTAAAATAGAAAGCCGTTTATCATAATATTCGCTAATAAGGTATTTTGAATGAACCAATTACAATCTGCAGAAATGCACAAAGCTGCTCTTTTATCGATATATACAGCCATTTTTTTGACCACAATAAAAACTGTAGCAGCTATTCTTACAGGTTCTTTAGGTATCCTCTCAGAAGTACTTCATTCAGCACTAGATCTCGTAGCAGCAATGATTACTTTTTTTGCAGTTAAAAAGTCTAATGAACCACCTGATCAAACACATCATTTTGGTCATAAAAAAGTTGAAGCTTTTTCAGCCTTAGCTGAAGCATTGTTATTAATTATCACGTGTATCTGGATTTTGAGTGCGGCCACTGATCGGTTGATTCAAGGATCACACGAAATATCTTTAGGGCAATGGGGTATAATTGTAATGCTTATTTCCATAATGCTTGATTGGCAAAGATCTAACAATTTGCAGAAAATAGGGGACAAATATGGTAGTCAAGCTTTAAAGGCTGATGCTTTACATTTTAGGTCAGATATTTATTCATCAGCGGTAGTAATTGTTGGGTTAATAGGTGCAGAGCTAAATATAGGAATGGCAGATCCTTTAGCAGCAATTATTGTGGCTTTAATAGTTCTCAAGGCGACTTATAAACTTAGTATGGAGGCAGTTGATGACTTATTAGATAAAGCCCCAGAGGAAGGATATGACAAGGTTAAGGATATCATTTCATCAATAGAAGGAATAAGAGAAGTGGAAAGAATAAGAATGAGAGGTTCTCAAGAATCAAGTTCTATCTATATTGATGCTATTGTTTCAATGAACCCTTCAATAACACTTTTTCAAGCACATCTTATTACTGAAGAAGCAGAAAAGAAGGTAAAGGAAGTGTATCCAAAAGCTGATGTTATGATTCATATGCAGCCGGATGAAGAAGTACAAGATGCTATTATTGCACAAGTTAGGATTATCTCGCAAGAATATGATAATATAATTGCGGTTCATAGTTTTCAATTAGCTGATATTGGAAATGAAATGGTTCTTTCACTACATATAGAGTTTAAACCAGAAATATCTTTAAGAAAAGCTCATGAAATAGCTACTAGTGTAGAAGTTAGGATTCTAGAAAAACTACCAGTAACTCAAGTTCTAACTCATCTTGAAGAAAGTAGAATTCATGTGATAAGGAAAGATGTAACCGAGAAATATCCAGAATTAATCAGTAGAATAAAAGATGAAATTATGAAAATAGGTCATCATATACCAGAGAAAATGGTTTTACTCGAGGGAGAAGATGGAAAGCTCGACCTACATACAACATGTCACTTTAAAGGAGAGCTAACCATTGAAGAGACGCACAAAGTAACTTCTATTACAGAAAGGCACCTTCATCAAGCGTTCATGGAGATAGAAAGAATATTAATCCACATAGAACCGCATAAAAAATAAAAAAAAAACTTGTCTAAGTTTACTTTCTAAAAATCAGCTATATTTATCAGAAAAAAAATAATACAAAAAGTAAGGAGGAGAGGAAGAGGCTTAGGTTTAACCTGAGACTGTAAAACCATCAAAGGAAATTGAAGGCACTTTTCCGAAGAAAGTCAAATCAGTTTCATTTCCAAGAGAAATAATTTGTTTGAAAGCCTTGTAAAGATTTCCAGCAACAGTTACTGCTTCTATCGGTCCAGCTATTTCACCATTTTCAACTTTAAATGAGCTAGGTGCAACGATTGAAAAATCACCTGAAACAACATTAGAGTGCATCATACCCATCAAGAAATCGGTAACAAGAACACCATTTCCTATCTCTTCAGCTAAAGCCTGAAGGTCTTTTGAACCAGCATCAACAGCTATAGTTGTTGGTGAAACACCAGGCATGGTTTCATAGGATTGAGGGCCACCTCTTTGGGCATTACCAGTATTTCCTGCTTCAAAGATCTTACTGTAGTAGTTATTGAAGATAAATGATTTAAGTACACCATTTTCAATAAGATTTGTTGTTTGACGAGCATAACCTTCATCATCAATAGCAACCATGTTAGGATCTTCGGGGATTTGACCATCATCTTTAATGGTTAAAAAAGGAACTCCTACTTCTGCACCTATCTTATCAGCAAAAGCGGAACGCCCTTCAACAACACTCTTACCATTAACTGAGTTAATAAGTCCTGTTTGAATTATTTGTCCAGCAGCTAGTGGGTTAAAGATAGTAGGCATCTGTCCAGTTTTACCCAGTGAAGTGGCTCCTAAGAGTTTAATAACTTTAGCACCACCTGAGGTACCTAATCCTTCAAAAACGGGAGCTCCTCGTCCCATAGAAAAGTCGAAGGATGTTTTTGTTTTTCCATCTTCAACAGCGGTTATCTGAACTGTAGAAACACCTGTTGTGTAAGCTGTTGATTTAGCAATACCTTCAGTATTACCTATGCCATAAGCACCATAATCAACATCAATTGAACCAGTAACGGAAACTATTCTAGGATCATATTCCTTTGCTTCTTTGAAGATGGTTGTTGCACCGTTTACTGCTTCTTCTGAAGTAAGTTCGAGAACTGAAGCGTCAAGAATTCCTTCTTTTCCTACTTCTGAGGACTGAACAAAATTCTGCCAGCGATCATCTGTAGTAGAGGATTTAGCAGCACTGATAGCTGCATCAACTGCAAAATTAACAAATTCATCAGTTATACCTGAAGATGAAGCAAAACCCATTTTTGATCCATCTACAATGCATCGTACACCAATACCTATTTGTCCTCCTTGCTTGGCTTCAATAATACCAGCCATCATATTAATGCTTAGAGCATCAGTATTAATCATATAAATTTCTGCAGCTTCTGCTCCTTTTGATTGACTATATTTTAGTCCGCGATCAATCCTTGAAAGAAGATCGGCTTTAATATTGTTTAACTCTGAACTCATTTTGATTCGCCTCCGAAACGTACTTTACTGAAAATAATCTTAGGACCACCTAACCCACATGGGAGAGGAAATTGTCCTCCTTTGCCGCAACCTCCAAAATAGCCAGAATATAGTGAGAAGTCTTTGGTTGCTCCTTCCACATTCTGAAGTAGCTCCAGAATGTTACCGGTTAAACTAACATCTTTTAGTGGGTATTTCTTTTCTCCATTCTCTACCCAGTAACCTCTTACTGCTTTGAATAAGAAATCTCCAGAACCACCTACTTGCCCTCCAGCAGTTTTAATAGCGTAGATACCTGTTCCTAATTGTTCAAGTGCTTCTTCTTCACCATTAATATCACCAGGTGTAAAGTAAGTATTTTTCATTCTTGGGATAGGAGCAAAAGTAAAGTTTACGGCTCTTGCATTACCTGTTAGTTCTGCACCCAAATGTTTTGCAGTTGTTCTTGAGTGAAGATAACCGGTTAGTACTCCTTTGTCCAATAAAACTGTTTTACCTGTTTTTGTTCCTTCGTCATCATAAGGTAACCACCATGAAGCCACGTGTTTTGATTGTTTCATCACTCCTTCATCGATGATTGTTGCTTCCTCAGAACCTAATTGTTCACCTAATTTATCATGTATTGGGCTTCCTTTCTGTACTATGAAATCAGCTTCTGTTAAATGACCAAATGATTCATGAGCTAAGACGCCTGTTAGACTGTTTTCGCAAAGAGCTCTGAATTCTCCAGCAGGAGCAACTTTCGCTTTCATCTTTTCTTTGGCCCAAAGAGCAGCGTTTTTACCTAAATCTTCGGGGGTAAATCCTTCTTGCTTGAAGTACTCAAGCCCTACTGATCCACCGTATCCATCTCCAGCTGTTACCAATTCACCTTCTTGGGTTTTACTTGTTACCATTGTCCGTAAATCTAAAACATTAGGGGACCAGTAAATCTCTGTTCCTTCAGAGTTTGTGAAGTATTTTTCACCGGATAATTCTCCATAAAGAAGCATCAATGAACTAATATTTTCTCCATGCTCATTAGCTGCCACTTCCATTCTATTAATAATATCAATCTTATCTTGCATCTCCAACTTCCATGCTGGATCTTTGAAGTTAGGTTCAAGTCTTACATTCTTAATAGGTGTTCGTTCATCCACTTCTGACTTGATAATAACTGAACCAGAGGATGCTTTTGCTATCCCTAATGCATTTTTTGCAGCTTTGTCTAATGCTTCTGGGGAAATATCAGCTGAAAAGGCATAAGCAGTTGCTCCCTTGTAAAAAACATTGAACCCTATTCCTGCTCTTTTCTTCGTTGCTAGCTGAGTTATTCTCCCATTTTCTTTAATTATTTGGACAAGATCAAAACCGTCATATCTTGCCTCTACAAAGTCGGCTCCTAACGCTTCAACATTCGATATCGCTTTCTGTAATTTGTCAAACATTCAATCACTCTAATTTTAGTATTAAAATTTTTTTGAACCAAACATATATAAACTTGTCTAAAGTAGAATTGATTTACAATTTCATGTATTATCTAGTTATTCTAAGAAGAAGGAATGGATGCGATGAATTGAGCTTCAACGAGTTTATCAGAGACAAGGTGAAGAACTTTGACTTTGATAAAAGGAGAAGAGGGAAGAGGATCAAGAAAAACAGAGACAGCGGGACCAGCAAGTAAGGGATAACAAATATAATAATTTTCAAGTTTACGATCAGCTTCACCAACAATAACGGTAATAGTTTTACCAATAACTTGTTTGTTGCCCTCACTATTAAATTCAAGAATGAGGTCTTTGAGCTGTTTTTGAGCTCGACGAAGAGCTTTGTAAGGAGAAAGAGGAGAAGGTTCAAGTCCTTGGCCCTTAAGCCATGTAAAGGAAGAACCAGGTAACTCACGATAACGATAAACAGTCATTTTTCTAGCTGATTGACGAGTTTTAGTGATTAACTTCATGGTCTCTTTCAAAGAAGCGACGGTTTCACCGGGCATAGAGTGAATAAAGTAAAGCTGAGGGTAAACACCGGCCTTGGACAAGTAAGCAGCTGCTCTCAAGGAATCGGTAGGGTCAGAGGGACGACCGATAGCATAAGAGTGGCTCATTGAGCCAGTTTCGCAGCCAATAGAGATGGTTGTTCCGGGAAAATGTTTACCTATTAAGTTAGCTACTTCCTCAGTGCAAAGAGAAGGTTTGATATTTTCAAGAAGAACACCTACAGGGTGAGAGGAGGATTCTTTTATTGCTGAAATTCCAGCAAATAACTCAGTTAAAGCGTGAATATTAGCAGGGGGAGAGTTGGAAAGAGTTAAGGGGGAAGAAGAAAGCCAATCTCTACCATAGTCTAAAACACAAGGGGCAGAAAGAACAATTCGAGAAACACCCATATTTACCAAACCTTGAACCTCAGATAAAATAGAGCTACTTGAACGAGAACGAGAATAACCAAAAAGAGAAGGAACAGAGCAGTATCCACAACCAGGAGGGATATTATCAGGACAAAAAGCTCTTAGTTCACGATCAGATGATTCACAATTTCCACAATCTTGACATTGAAAGGCATTACGTACAAGAGGAGATCTATTAAAATTAGAGCACCCACGTCCAATCTCAACAAATACTCGAGCGGAACGATAATTGGGATAATCAATTATTCTTTCAAAGGAAGGAGTTTGCGACAAAAAGAGAGAGGAAGAAACAGATACTTTAGTGGCACCAAATTGAAGAGAGCCATTTGTCATCCAAACAGCTCCGGGAAGGGAGTGAAGGGAAGAAAGAATATCGGGAGAATCTAATTGAAGGGTGTCCCAGAGATGAATTAATCGAATTAATGCCGGCTCTCCTTCACCAATAATACCAGCTGTAAAATTATTTAGAAAAGAAGAATTATGAGGTTGAGGGTCAGTTAAAATGGGACCACCTATAAGAATGATGGGCTTAGGAAAAATGGATTTTAATCGTTTGTTAACTAACAAGATGGCTTCAAGATCCATAGTCATACCAGTCATAAGAATAAGGTCAGGTAAGCCCTTACCTAATTTCTTAATTGCTTCAATTTCAGAAGATTCTAAGATTACTTCAGCATTAAGGATAGCTAATTGAGAAGAAGGGGAATGAACTTCAAAAATACCAGCTAAGGTGCGAGTACCTGCACCGATAACATCTCTAGTAAACATTCGGCGACCAGTTCCAGCACCAAGAGCGTCAATAATTAGGATAAAGGAAGGAAAGGTCTTAGTCATTAAAAATCTCCTTTTAGAAAGAATACTAAAGAAAAATAATCCAACAAAAACAAAAGAGTATCGGTTGTGGAAACTTAAAAATAAGAAATATGATCCAAAAAAAGAAGAATAATATTAATTCAAAACAGTTAAAAAGATATGTGAAATACCAACTATGAAGTATTAATGACTTTTACAAATGATGATACATGTCCAGTATGCGGATTAAGCCGAGATCTCGGGTTATGCGTATGCGAATCGATGGCTCAACAAGAGCAGAAAGTAACCGTTAAACTTGAACGAAGAAAATGGGGTCGGATTTATTCTATTATCCGTTTTGAAAACCCCGGTGAAATTGACATTAGTGATCTTGCGACTAAGCTAAAGTCCAAGCTTGCTTGTGGCGGAAGTGCAAAAAACAAGCAAATTGAACTTCAAGGGGACCATTCTTTAGTCCTTGAAGATCTTCTAACTGGCCTCGGTTTCCCCCGAGACAATCTTGAAGTGAATTATGAAGTTCCACAAAGGAAAAGAGCAAGGAATTAATAATTTTCTTTTTCCATATTCTTTCCCTTCAACCATTAATTCTATTGTAGTTGATTTTTCATGAAAAAAAATACTAGTGAAACTGATGAATATGATCAGTCTGCAGATCTAGAAAATGAGCTAGATGAACCAAAAGAGTTAACTCAAGAACAGATTGAAAAACTTACATCCTTAGTAACAATTACTCGAAGAAAAACCAATGAAGTTATTCGTCTTTGCCCTCATTGTGTTTTTTCAGCTGTAAAAATCATTCCTTCTTACGCTAATTTCATGATTCCTAGTAGGTTTTTTTGCCCTAAGTGTGACTGGCAAGGACCAATAGCTCTTGAGGCAACTGTTTCTGATATTGAACAGTACTTAAAAGATAATCCAATTGATTCTACAAAAACTTCTTCTGAAGAGAACGATTCTGGTTTCTGTAGCCATTGTGGCAAGGAACATGAACCCGGAAAGAAGTTTTGTCCTAATTGCGGGAAAGAAAGAGATTAATCACTGTTTTATCTTAGTATTCAATTGATTCAATTGTTTTCAATTGATTCAATTGTTTTCAATTGTTTTCAATTTTAAAATACTGTAAACAAAAAGTTAGCTAGTGCTCCTGCAAAGATAGCTAATCCTAGCGTTCCTACAACCATTAAAGTTGTTTCTTTTTTGCTAAACTCTTTTGCCATAACACTTAACGTTGCCAGGCAAGGAACATAAAAGAGTACTACTATCGTAAAAACAAACCATTGTTCAGGCGTCATTGTTTGAGTGGGAGTAGACTCAGCGAATAGAGCAACTAACATTGCCAAGGTTGCCTCCTTTCTTAAGAAACCGAAGAGAAGAACTATGATTACTACTCTTGGAAGACCCAATACTCCTTCTGTGAAGAATGCCAATGGGTCAACTAGTTTATCTAAAATATCAAACTCTATTAATACCCCTAGAAGTGCACTTCCAATAATAATTATGGGGATGGCTTGATATAGAAACTCCTTAAAGCGAAACCATGTTTTCCAAATAACAGTATTTGCTTTTGGTCTTGCAAGCATTGGAATTTCATAGATAAAAGGTATATCCTTTCCAGGAAGAGTTTTTGCAAGAAAAATACCCACTCCAAAAATTACCAATAAATTAATGCCATATAACAATAGAGTATATTTGTAACCGGCATAATGAGCCAATCCTCCCAAAATAACAGCTATTCGTGCCCCACAAGGGATTAATAAAATTAATGTACTTGTAGTTAGTCGCTGCTTTCTAGATTTAAGTGATCTCGTTCCCAAAATAGCTGGAACACTGCATCCGAAACCAACAATCATTGGGATTAATGACTGTCCATGAAGACCCATCTTTTTAAGGATTACATCACTGTGATAGGCCATTCTAGCTAGTATACCAGTATCTTCCAACAATGCAAGAACCACGTAAAAGACTATTACGTATGGAACTCCTATTTCTATACTTGCTTCTAGTCCATAATCAAGTGACCAGATTAGAATTACTCTCGCTAAAGAGTTTGGAATTAAATTAATGGTATCTTGAAGGGGTGGAGAAACAGTTGTTTCCCAGAATAAGGCAAAATTCGTTGCTAGAAAATCACCAATGCTGAATATAGCAAACATTATTCCAAAGAGACTTAGTAATAAAATAGGTATTCCAGTGAGTGGATAAACAAAAACTGTGTCTATTTTTTCTCGAAGAAGAACTTTCTTCTCATGTTTTTCAACTACTGATTCACTTATTTTTGAGCTTAATGAATAAAGCTCATTAGAAAGCCTCATTCTCAAAGGAAGATGATAATATTCTTCTATCTTACGATTATTTCGTTCAATTACAGGCTCCAGATTTGTTGTTACTTGCCGAGGAAGTAAGTTATTTATTTCTTCATCACCATAGAGCAAGCGAATAGCTATGGTTCTAGGGGGAAGAAAGAAATCAAAAGGAGTATTATCAGGTTCCTCACTCCTAGGTCTACCTCTTTCTCTCCTTGCTCTCCTAGGCCTTTTTTTTCTCCTTTCAAATCTACCTCTAGAGTCCTCTCCAGTTTCTGGTTTTCCTCTCTTCCCTCTCTTCCCTCTTCTTCCATTCCTGAAAGGTTGATGACGAGCTTCTTCTGTTTGATCAATTGTTGCATTGAACTTGTCTACTTCGTCTATTAGATTCTTTTCTAAGTCTTCTATGGAGACTTCCATTTCAACTGAATAACTAACACTTCTTTCAATAGATTGTTTTCCAACATAAACAAATTCATCTATTTTTTCATTTAATTCATCTAGATTTTCGCCAGTAAAAGCAGAGATAGGCACTACTGGCACATTTAGAAGCTCTTCTAACTTAGAAGGGTCAAGAGTCATTCCTTGTGCTTTAACTATATCTATCTGGTTAAGGGCTATAATCATTGGAATGCCTAAATCAAGTAATTGAAAGGTTAAAAATAAGTTCCTTTCTAAATTACGGGCATCAACCAGGTTTACTATAAGATCAGGCTTTTCATGAATAAAAGCTCTCAAGGCAACTTTCTCATCCTCACCGTAAGTGTTTAACGAGTAGATCCCTGGAATGTCAAGCAAATAATATGATCTTTTTGTTTTCTTTACTTCTACTTCTCCCATAGATAATGTGGTTGTCAAGCCGGGATAATTTCCCGTCATAACTTTCAAACCAGTATAACGATTAAATAGGGTGCTTTTTCCTACATTGGGATTGGATATTAATACTACTGTCGGTAAATCCTTTTCCTTTTCTAATACTTCTTCATGACATGCCATTATATTAAATCCTAATTATTCAATTACAATTATTTCTGATAAATTTTAGATGAAAAATTACTATAGACTATTTTTCAGTCTTATTTTTTTTCATAAGATTTACATGAGTAACTAAAACTTTACTCGTAACATCCTTACTCAATGCTACCTTTGACCCTTTTACTTCTACCAAAATTGTTCCTCCAAAAGGTTGTTTTTGAACAATTCTAACCTCAGCTCCGGGATTTAACCCCTGAGCAATTAAAGCATTTTGTGTCTCTTTATTTAAATTAGTCAAACACTGTATTCTTAACAATTCTCCCTTGTTTGCTTTATCAAGGGCTAGCTGAGCACAAAAATAGGCTTGTTCTTTTGAATCACAGACCGGGCAGCCAGTATTATTATTCAATGAAGCCATATCTGTCAAAAGAAAACTAACAAAATCATCATCCATAACATGTTCTAGTTTACATGCCTGTTTGTGTGCTTCTGAACGGGAAAGACCTAATACTTTAGATAACCATTTCTGAGTAACTCTATGTTTTAAGATTAAGGACTTAGCAACTTTAGTGCCTAACTCAGTCAATCTAATTGTTCCATTCAACTCTTCCCCTTCAACTTGTTCAACAATATCGAAAGGTAGTAAATGAAACTTAACAACTGAAAGAACTGATTCGGGTGTTTCTTTAAGCACGGCAGAGATCTCTTCAATTGAATAAGATTTTTTTCCTCTCTCCTCTAGCCTAATACACGTTTCAAGGATTTCTTCTTCAAACTCCTCGATAGTGTCCCAAAAAAAGTTGGGGGATAAATTTCCATTGGCTAGTCCCTTTTTTATCTCTTCCATGCGTCTCACGTTATCTTCATTCAAGAAGATTATAAAAATTTTGATTAATCAAAATATTTTCGATTCGTTGTTTTGAGAATTGGAGATCAAATGGAATTACGGAATTAAAATTAAAAGATAAATTGAGGTTAATTAGTAAAAAAGACGATAATTCTGTTAAAAAAGAGAGGGGGAGAAAAAAGAGAAAATTATGCTGAGTCTCGTTCTATGGTATAAATGGTGTGACTTAAAGCCATAAGTCCAAGAGCAAAAAGAAGATGGAACCAAAAGCCGAAACCGGTATCACCTAGCTTAAGATCTTGATCATCACCTAATTGTATCATCATCCACCAAATCATTCCTAAAAATGCGATTACACTACCGGCCATCATTCCTAGAGATAGATTAAAGTCTTGGTCTTCAAGAGCCTCAAGAGAAAGTATACCCGTATTTTTAAGATAATAGACTACAGCAGCTAGAAAAACTACTAAGAAACCAATCCAAGTAATCCAAGAAGCTAGTGTGGGCCAATTATCCCAGTCTCCAGTTTTAAAATCGTCAGTGTTACCTAATGCTTCCAGTTCACCATTTCCAAAA
>DAOWED010000063.1 GCA_030638685.1 Candidatus Heimdallarchaeota archaeon
TAAATGTGGTAGACTAGGCAAAAGAAAAGGAAAAACCCTTTTCTGTTACCATTGTAAAAGTTCTTCTGGTTCTCTCCGTCAAGTTGATAGTGACCTCAATGCCGCACGCAACATCGCTATCTCTCCTCTTCCTTTTAGCCAATGGCGAAAAAGGCAGCCCCCCGTTTTGGTGCACTCCCTAATAGGCATTAACTAAATATCTTCGGGTGTTTAAGTTTTTGTGAATTTGAAAAAACGGTGAAAGTAAGATTAGATGAAGAAAAAGAGCTGATTAGAATAAGTCAGTCTTTCTTTGATAAAGAAAAAAGTGTTCTTAAAATAGATTTTGAGTTTATTATTATTTCAGAAAATGAAGTAATCGACCGGTTTACGGAAGTACATTACATTAAAACCTACACTTTTGAAAGCATAACAAAATTAATTACAGAAGGAGAGTGTAAGGTTTTAGGTTTCTACAAAGATAATCTAAATGTAGAGCAAGCAACGGAAAACGAGTTCAGAGTAATAGCTGCTGTAAAGCCTGCATGAAACAAATTAAGGAGATAACAAATGACTGAAACTAGTGATAATACATTATTAAAACCGTTAAACATGATTATTGGTTGGATCATACTAATCTTTCTCTATCTTGTTTCGCCAATTTACCAAGGATATGACATGTTTGTAGATAATTATTTTCAGGTAAATTGGGCAGGAAAAATCAGTGGAAAAGGTATTTCAGTGCTCTATGATGGAAATAATAATGGAATAGTTGAAAAGTGGCCAATTGGGCTTTTTGCAATCATTCTTACTATCTTTTTCATATGTTCTTTCCTAGCAGGATTATACTGGAATGAATTTTCAAAGGGTCAAGTAACATTATGGCAACTAGAGTTTTCATTTTATCTTCAGATAATTTCACTATTCTTAATAGCAATTTCATCAGTTTATGTAGCGAGTTATGATGCAGATTACAAACCAACGCTATTAGGAACAGTAATCTGGTTGATCTGTCTAATGGAATTATACGTGATTTATAGCGTTAGAAAATACTGGAATGAGAGAAAAAGTCAGAAAGAAGAACTAGAAGAGTTAGAAAAGAAGGAAGAGATTAAAGAAGAGGAAAATGAAAAAGAAAAAATTAACTGAGTGCAGTGGTTCCGGTTGAGGCTCCCCTGCCTCCAATAAAAGAAGCAGCTAGATAAAGAAGGAAGTTAAGAAAGAGAATAGCACCAGTTTCCATTTTTACGGTCCCATTGTTGATGAGATCATAAACGGCAGCAATTGCAGGATAAACCATAAGCATTAAAGAACGAATATAAGTGGTTATTTCATGTTTTCTAAGTCTTTTTTCACGACGTCGAATTTCTTCTTTACGATATTTGACGTTTTGTTCATCTCTTAAGACTTGGTCCATACGTTTTCTTAAGTGAGCCTCACGTTCGGCGAATGCTCTTTTCATACCATCGATAGCTCGATCAGCTCTAAGCCAAAAAGCATAAAACAATGCTGTGGTCACTGAGCTAATAGAGAGACCGATGAATAGCATTAGTTCAAGATTTGTGACCATGAGAAAAACCTCGCTCAGAAAATTCTAAAAAAAGTTCTGTTACGTATTATTATCCACTTTATAACTTAAGAACATTTACACTTGGAAAAAAATTATCTAGTTATTTTATCAGCAAATGAACCCAGAGATATCATAAAAATATTTCAAGCAATGCTACTTGAATAGAAGATTTGATTAGTGAGAAGAAGAATATGGGCATCATGACGTTATTAATAACACTACATAATGTTGGATCATCACAACGTTGTCAAGAGTTTGTACAGATTGCTTCAGGACTAGGATTCAAGAACTTAGCAATTACCAAAGCAAGTGGAAGTGCAGCGTCTCGAGGGATTCCTCAAGCTCAGAAAATAGCTGTAAAAAGTAATGCTAACTTTATGTTTTTAGGAAATATATCAGATGTAATAGAGGTTTATAACCCCGATGAAATAATACTAGTAGCGCCTCCGCCATTTGGGGATGACTTATGGAACCCAGAAGAGGTAAAAAAAGAAAGCGAAGAAAAGAGATTACTACTAATCTTTGGAGGAAGTAGTCCAGGGCTAAGTAGGAGAGAGTTGGATATGGGGAAAGCAGTAAATCTAGATGTACCAATAGAAGTAGGATCAATAGGAACACTGGCAATAGCACTTTATGAACTAAAGAAAGTTCTGAAAGAATAAAAACAGAGAAAAGAGAAGATCAATAAAAAAAAAGCCTATATAGACTAATTGGACATTTTTTTGCGAATACGAGAGGAGGAAATAATTTTACCTTCTTCATCACGCAGACGAGAGATAGTAACAATGGTTAAGGGAGTAAGGCCATGTTTTGTACGTTCTTCATTAATGTTATAGGCAGTGATTTTAGTTTCAGGAGTAACAACAATAACATCGGCAGAATCATACTCAACAGCTTGACCATAGGGTTCGTTTAAGGAAAGGATCTCAAAATCAGTGAAATTATTAGAAAGGAAAAAAGACTCAACAGAAGAATAACGCTGAGAATAGGGTTGAATAAGCTCAGGGCAAATTTTACGATCTCTTAACTTTTCAAGAAAACTATCTGAAACTAAGCCAATGCTAACCTTATCAGAAACTAACATCATAGTAGAGAGAAGACGTTTATGACCAGGATGGAAGTGGTCGAAAGTACCACCGCCTACACAGATAGTGAATTTCACGTGAGATGTATAAAATTAATCAGTTAACAAATTTTCGATTGAGAAATAAGTATCAGAAAAAAACTAAAAGAAAAGAGAAAAACTAAAAAAAATGTTTAATTAGGAGGAAAAAAAGAAGAGAATATAACAGTTCTGAAAGGAACAAACGGAAGTCACTCCATTCAACAACTTCATAAAGGAAGTGAATAGTGATAAGATTGTGTGTCCATGATGGACGAGTGTTTGCTAAAGATGCGTTCTGAGCAACGGTAACACAGAAGATAAGCCCAATTGCGTAAAGCACATTACTGATCTATTGGTCGGGAAAGGTTTCAAGTTGGCATTCGTGCCGATCATAGCGTTGGGGTAACTCCTGTACCCATTCGAAATCCTGTCATGGTTTCACGGTGTGGAAACCGTTTTTCCAATTTTTTTTTCTATCTTAGTTTAACCTTTGATTTTATTTTTTATTATCTTCAATCTTTTCTCTTCTTTCGTTTAACCATCATTTGTTAACTCTTCATTGATTTTAACCTGCTCAGAAATAATATTATACGTATAATATTCATTTTAATGAAATAATCAACCCCTCTAAAAAACCCCCTAGTTGCAGTCTAAATCTAGATAACTCCTGTACCCATTCGCTTTTTTTCTTGGCAACTGGCAACTTATCTTATTGCTTTCTTTCTAATTAAAATGGTTGAAGAGCACTCTGCTCCTCTTTCTTTACTTTGTATATCTTTCAATGCTTTTTTATGAATTTTATTACTTCTTCTGTCGTTCCTGTTATTTCTTCTGATTCTTTTAGATTTCTTATGGTATATTGCTCATTCTTTGCATCCTTCTCTCCTACTAGTATTGCATTCTCTATACCTAATCTATCCAACTTATCGAATCTTGTCCCTAGCCTTCCAAACTTCGTTTCCAGTTCTATTGTTATTCCTTCTTTTCTCAGTTCATCAGCTAACTTGAACGCTCTTTCCAGCATTTTTTCATTGAGTGGTAATATTCCACACTTTGCTCTTGGCTCTTTTTCTCGTGGTTCCTGCTCTACTAAACAATCTATTACTCTGTTTAACCCTATCGCAAATCCTGCTGCTGGTACTTCTTGTCCTCCTAATAACCCTACAAGATTATCATACCTTCCTCCTCCTGCCAATGATCCTCCTGAATAATCTGCTTCTACTTCAAAAACTATCCCTGTGTAATAATCCAGCCCTCTTACTATTGAAGTATCGAATTCTACTGTTTTTTCCATCCCCATCTTTTTGCATATCTCGAATACTTCTTTTAGTTTTTTCAAGCTTTCTTTCCCTAGTTCTGAAGTTACCATTTTTGCTAATGTTTCTAATCTTTCCTCTGAATCTCCTTTTATTGTCATTATATCTAGCAGTTCTTCGAATATTTCTTTCGCTTTTGTTTCGTTTATTTCTTCCTTGGTCTCACTAGATAATTTCTGATAACTTTCATCGATGTAACTATTTACCTCTTCTATGGTCATCTTCTCTGTTTTATCTAGTGCTCTTAAGAAGATTAATCTTATCTCTTCTTTTTCTGGTACTCCTAAATAGCTTAATAGTGCATTTATTAGTCCTCTATCACTCACTTTTATTCTGAAATCTTTTATTCCTGTTTCTTTGAAGAAGTCGTTTAGTACCCATATTACTTCAGCATCAGCTAGTGCTCCTTCTGGACCTATAAGTTCTATTCCAAATTGCCAGAATTCTCTTAGCCTTGTTCTTTTAGTATCTTCATCTCTCCACATTGGTCCTACATAATAGAACTTTACTGGTTTGACAAATTTCAGGTATTGGCTTGCTACTATTCTTGATGACCCTATTGTTGCATCAAACCTTAGTGCATATTTGAAATCATCAAGTTCAGCTGGTTCACTTGTTAGTTTTCTTATCTGAGTATTTTCTATTACAGAGAATAATCCCTCAGCTAACTCTTCTGATGATTTTACTGAAAGTATTTTTTTGAATTCCATTAATGGTGGAAAAACAGGTTCATATCCATGTAATTCTGCGACTCTTGAGCTTAGGTGCATCATTTTTTGTAGTAATGAAGCTTTAATTTCTATTATATCCGTTGTTCCTTTTGGAGTATCTAAATCGAGTCGCATAACTGATTATTGCTATCATCTATTATAAGATTTAAGCATCTTGAGTCATTCATTTATATCTACTCGCTATTTCATTTTATTCTTCAACCATCAATTACTTTATCATTAATTGTTCGTTCTTTAGTATGTGATCCCCGTAATTTTAGTTCGTTATGGTGAAATTAGTTTAAAAAGCAAAGCTACTATCCGTCGAATGATTCGTCATCTTACCAATAACATTAAAATTGCTTTATCTCGCGCTGATATTGCTTTTGATAATATTAGTTACCGTAATTCTAGGGTTATTGTCTATACCGAGCAAGCAAAAGAAGGGGCTAAAATTATTGCTCAAAGAGTCCCTGGAGTTGTTTCAACTAGCAGTGCTTTTCTTTCTAAAACGTCTTATGCTGACATTCAACAGACTCTAAATCAAGTTCTTGTTTCTTCTTTTTTTGAAAATACCAAAACTTTCGCCATTAGAGTTAACAGGGTAGGCACCCATGATTTTTCTTCCCGGGAAATGACCTTATGGCTTGCTGATCAAGTTTATCAAATTGCTACCTCCTTTAATTGCTCTCTTGGTGTTGATTTAGATCATCCTGACTTGAAGGTAAGTGTTGATATCAGACGTGATAACACTTTTCTTTTTTTTGACAAGGTTGCTGGTGTTGGAGGATTACCAATGGGTACTCAAGAGGACGCTATTGCCATAATCAGAGGTTTCTATGAAGACTATGTTGCCGCAACTGCTGTTATGAAAAGAGGAGTTATCTTGAAAATTATTGTCTTTGCTGAATATCCTGCTTTTCTATCTAATAAAGAAGAAAATGAAAGGGCCTTAGAATATCTTAACCTCTTACAACCAAGGCAGCCCACCATTATCTTTGCTCCTGAAAAAAGGACTACTGAACAGGAATGGGGTATTTACATTCGAGACACAGTTGTTAATGAGCTCCAAATGTATGGTGCTAGAGGCGTATCTATCTTTTCTTCCGATTCTAGAGAATGGTTGGATTCTTTTCCCCCCAGTCTTTCTATTTACGAGCCTCTTTTTGCCTTAGATCTTGATGAAATTATTTATCCCTTCTCCTTTTTCAACCTTAAATGGTAACCTTGGGATTTTTTCCTTATTCTTCAAAGATTTGTCCTTCAAATCTAAAGAATTTGACATCTTCCCTCTTCCAATAATCATTTGGTAGTGATGCTTTTCTGCAAGTATTCTCCAAGAATTTTTTTTCATCCCAATTCCATTCTACCGGTACTTGTGGTAAAAGCAGCCCCTTTAATTCTTTGAATTGCACTATTAACCCATGTTTTCCAATTATTATTTCTTTAACTCTATCTTCTGGTTTCTCTGTTACCATTTTTTCGGGTACCGTTAATATTGTTATTTCCAGATTTATCTCCGACAATTCTTCTAATTCTACTTTCGGAAAACGAGGGTCCTTTACTGCAGCATTTATTGCCGATTCTATCACTGCTTCCCCTAGAGGTTTAACGGGGTATGGCATACCTATACACCCTCTCAGAGTTTTTTTTCCTCCTCTTTCTTTTCTCAATGTTACGAAAACACCTCTTGGTTCCTTTAATACGGGATATTTTGTCAATAGTTCTTCAGATACCTTTTCTTTTTTACCTGATGTCAAGTATTTTGTTAACACTTGTCTTGCCATTACAATTAATTCTTTTCCTAATTCTTCAGAAAGCATTTTTCTCAGCTCGTTCTTTGGCTTTTTTTATGGTCAATTTCATTGTTTGCCAATGAGTACCTACCCATTACATCTTATTACACTGTTTGCAATAATAAAATCGATCATTTATTTCCCAACTTTGTTCTGGTATAAGTTTTTTCAGACTCATCTTTTCTATGTCTTCTTTCTTATAAAACTGTAGCTCTGAGTTACAATCAGTGCATCTATAGTTTTTTTGATGTGTTTCTATAATGACTCCGCATTTGCTTACCAGAGCTAGTTGAGTATTGAAATCTGTCACTTTGCTTGAGAGTTTAATAATCCCTAATGATTCACCTAACGCTTTCATTGCTATATCTTGTGCTTTTGTTATTATTATTCGTCCTTCTGCCCTTGAATGCTTAGCTAAGTCTCTTTCTTCTTTATTTTCTTCATACAACGTGTCATATCCCATTATTCTAAAAAAGCGAGCTAACCGCCCCAATGAACCCCCTACTAAGAATTTTGTTTCTCTTGAAAACTCTTTGAATGATGAACTCAAATTCACTTCATATAACTCACTCATTAATTCCTTTCACCTGATTACTTTATTATTCGACTTCCTCTCTTATTTTTTTTTCCACTTTCGTCTTTCAGTTCCCTTTATTTTAAGGAGAAATCGGCGCCTTTCTGCTCTTTAAAAATCATGCCCAAATATTAAAGAATTAGAATTAGTATTCAGACATATGACTTCAGATCTTCCGGATCAAGCAAATGATTCAGAAAGAACAGCTACTCAAAACATCAAGAACAAACAAATTTCTAACAGAAAAATTGATCATATTAAGTTGAGCTTAACACCCGATGCAATTAATCTGAAAAAGAATGGCTTTGAGTTCTTTGAGCTTGTTCCAAGAGCATTTCCTGAATTAGATTATCAGGAAGTTGATCTATCCATTAATCTTTTTGGCAAAGAGTTAGCTGCACCAATAATAATTGCAGGAATGACAGGAGGGTTTGAAGGGGCAGAAGAGATTAACAAAAACCTAGCAAAAATTTGTCAAGAATATAAGATTGGTTTTGGTGTGGGCAGTCAAAGGGCTGGAATAGCTGAACCAGAATTAAGATATAGCTTCAAAATTCGTGATGTTGCACCAGATGTGCTTTTGTTTGGAAATTTAGGACTGGTTCAGTTTTGCAAAGATTTTGAACCTAATAAAGCGCAAGAAGCAATTGAAATGATTGAAGCAGACGCCCTTGCAATCCATGTTAACCCAGCTCAAGAAATTTGTCAACCGGAAGGAGATACCAATTTTAAAGATGGAGCGAAGATGTTAGCTGAAATATGTAAATTTACTAGTAGTCCTATTATCATAAAAGAAGTGGGAGCAGGTATTTCTCAAGAAGATGCAGAACTTGCATTAAAAAGTGGAGTTGCTGGTTTTGATGTTGGTGGAGCAGGAGGAACTAGCTGGACGAGGATTGAAAAACTCAGAGAAACCAAGGATGCCTTTGATAAAGAGCTTATTTCAGAACACGAAAATTGGGTTCATAACTGGGGTATTCCTACAGCATTCTCAATTTTGGAAGTTAGGAAAATAATTCCTCAAGATATGCCAGTAATAGCTACTGGAGGGATTAGAACTCCAGAAGAAGCAGTCAAAGCTTTTATTCTTGGAGCCAATGCTGTCGGAATCGCTATGCCGGTGCTTAAGATTTATTTAGAGCATGGTGTTATTGGAGTGAGAAAATATTTGGATTCGTTTATTACCAATCTTAAACAGTTAATTTTTCTACTAGGTATTAATAAAGTAACAAAACTTTTCACTATAAAGAAGCAATTAATCCCAAAAGAATTTGCACTTGACTGGATAAAAACTAGAGAAATAACCTATTAATGCAAGAAAGGACTATTTGAGGCAAAAGTATGAAGATTACCCAAAAAGGCTACATCAGAGTTCCAGATAAATTATCTGAAGAGTTGGATTTCTCAAGAGAGAGAGATTTTTTTGTTTACAAAAGAGGATGTAGTTTCTCTTACGTTCCATGGTTTAATCTTAATGCTGACTGCAATAAATTGAAAATATATTTGGATAAGTTAGAAAAATCAAGTCTTGAAGAAATAAGTGAAATTGCCGGTGAAATTATTTACAGACAGTTTTACCATGGGGATGACAATATTGTTGATCGAACAGAAACTCAATATGTAAAAGTGAAGGGAACAAAAGAAATTCTTTCGAAAGTAAATGACATGGTGCAATCAAAGATAGAATTATGGTGTGAGGGAGAGTATGGGGAATTCTTTAAAGAAATATCTAAAATTCTCAAAGTAAACCCTTCAATGGTGATTAATGATTTTTTAAAGAAGGTTGAAAGAGATAGTAATTTGGGAGGAAGTATGATCTCTGACCTGACTAGTGGCTCTGTTTTTGCACTAGCCATAGGAAAAACAATGCTGAATTTTCACGAAAAAGTTCATGACGAGTTTGTGTTCAATTTACTTCAATATAACTTTGAGTTCAAAAATAGTAATGCGTTCCAGAAAAGATGGGAAGAAATTGCAGCAAGATTGTCAACTGAAGACTCGCTTTTACTTAATTTGCAAATACTCTCCGAGCTAGGAACTATTACAGGTCATTTTGTCTCTGAAGAAGTTAAGCTTGAAAAAATAGAACAATTGATTACCCAAATTAAAAGTAAAAAACCGTCAAAAACAAAGAAAAGAAGAAAAAAGACTAATGATGAACTTCCAAGTCTTCCTTCTTTCCCGTAAGCTCATAGAAATTCAATCGGTTTTGGAAGCTTATCGACATATTTTAGGAATGATTCTGGCCATTTGGAAAGATCAGTTCCTTTTTGAGCAATAAAAGCAGTTAAGAAACGTTCGAAAGAACCACCTCCGCATCCAGACCAAAGTTGATCTCCAGATTGAGACTTGATATTGAATGCTTTAGGATATTTGGAGCCTATAACAGAGATATTCTGTATTTCTAACCAGTCACTATCTTTTCTGTTACCGCGATAAGGCATGTAAGCTTCAAAGTCAATTGTGCCTACTGTGGGAGCTTTAGTATCCTCTTTTTCTTCTTTGACATCACCTGAGTGGGCTTGCCACCAAGGAGTTACGTATGAACCTCTTACTTCAAGATCTAAGATGTCGTTAAAAATAAATTTCAGCTTATCACGAACTTGAGCTCCCAGTTCAATAACTTGTTCTGGGAAACCAACAAAAAGAGTCTCAATTCGGTGAAGTTCATCTACTCTCTCAAATCCATAAGCAGAGCCTGACTCATATCTGTAAGTGGGTCCGGACCAGTCAAAGATTTTTATAGGAAAAGTAGTATCAGATATTGTTTCACCTTTTAACCACCAATAAAAAGGTGGACATTGAGCAAAACTTAATCCGCCAAGAGGAGGGCGAACTTTACTAGCAATCAATTCTCGAGGAATTTCCTTTGTAATTTTAACATGATCAGCTACTTCTTCCCAGAACTTGGGGTCAGCTGTTTGAGGTGCAACTACAAAATAAGGTTCAAAACCACCTTGAAATATTCCTTCAGAATGACCTGATCGTTTCCAGACGTCCCAAGGAACAAGTTTTGGAATAATCATTTGGTCGAATCCTAATGGCTTGTATAAGTGATCTACCATGATATTCTTGATTGCTTCAGTAAGGGTGGTAAGGGTTGGAGTAATAATCCATTGATTTCTATGAGCTGCTCTTTTGAGCCAGTTAGCTTTAACCATTTGCTCAGTTGGATCAGAGGAACAAACTTCTTGTTTTTGTGGAGAACTAAACAATATTCTGTGGTGTTCTGCTTTTGAACCATAACGTTGCTGGTGAATTTTATCGTTTACTAATCGTATTATTCTATCAATAGCTCCTTTTTCAAGTAAATCCTCGGGGATTGAAGGATCAATAATTATTGTTGCTTCTTTTTCGTTGAAAAGTATTTCTTGGGTAAAGGGAAGCTTGAAAGGAGTATTTGTCGGGAAATCAAGAGAGATAACTATTTTATATTCCAAAATCTTAAATCCACGAAGACCAACCCGGAAACGTTCTCCTAAGGTGGTTTTAAAGTATTTACGAAGACGAAGAATGGCATGATGAGGAGCAACTCTAGTTTCTCCGGCAGTAAATTGGAATTCAAGTGAAGAGCCCGAAATATCCCAGCTTGAAATCTTTGTCGAAGTTTCTTGATCTACTTCACTTACTCCTTTGTGAAGGACAGAAGTAGTCTGGGCGATTATTTCGCTTAATTCATCCTTGCGATCTAACGGAAAGTCAGAACTTAACTGATAAATCATCTTCATTTGAAAATGCATAATTGAAAGGTGAAAAAATAGTACTAAAAGATATGGATTAAAAAAAAGAAAGTGGAGCCGACACCGAGAATTGAACCCGGGTCAATGGAAGATTGTCTGAGAAAAACTTCTTTCTCGGTCCACAATCCACTATTTTTGGCTTCCAAGTATTCCTACTAGGAATTTACCATTAAACTATGTCGGCTTTTTTGGTTTATTTTTTGCAAGATTTAGACTGTTAGTTTTTCTCTTGCATTCTTTTCCTCTCTTAGTTGTTTTTATTAGTTATGTTTGATTCATTATTTTTTTTTCTTTTTAACTTAGGTCAGCTTTGCCTTTCTTTTAAAACAAAACTTGAATAATGATTATTTCATTTCTTTTATGTGCAGCTTCAAATTGATAAAAGATTACAAAATAAACTGGATGAAGGTTTTGTTAAATTTACTCCCGTATCTTTTGATGATCTTTATACGCTCTACTGTGTAATTTCCCCGGGTTCTTTACTTTCCGGTGTAACTTCCCGTCGTGTTCAAAAAGATAAGGAAGAAGGAGATAGAGCTGATTCTGGTGAGAGAGTCCTTATTACTGTTACAGTTAATGTTGAAAAACTTGATTTTCATGGGTTCGATGATTCGTTAAGAGTTTCCGGACCTATCACTGAAGGACCAGAGCACATTATTTCAATTGGAAGCTATCACACTATTGATGTTAAGCTTAATACTAATTATACCCTTTATCGTTCTAAATGGACAAGAAGTGACCTTGACAAACTTATTGAAGCCCATGAAAAAGCGATTAAAAGCACTATCCTTCTTGTAGCCATCCAAGATGATAGAGCCACAGTTGCTGTTCTTACTCGTTCGGCAACCAAAATATTGATTGAATTAGAACCCAATATTCCTCGCAAATCCAGTTCTTTAAGCCAAAATAGAAAAGCCCAACTTGAGTTTTTTAACGAGTTAACCAGTTTTATTTCAGAAGCTCTCAATAAGTATAATTCTGAAACAATAGTAGTTGGAGGGCCTGGATTTACTAAAGATCAGTTTAATGATTATTTAAAAGATAAACGTTCCTCCTTTCTACCCAATACTTCCTTCATTCCTGCTTCTTCAGGAGGAAGAACCGGTATATCTGAAATTATCAAAAAAGGTATACCTGAACAAATAGCACAACAACAACAAGCCACTTTAGAAGCCAGATATGTTGAAGAATTTCTTTTACGAATATCTAAAGAGGAAGGGATGGTAAGTTATGGATGGGATGAGGTTGAATATGCAATTAATAGTGGTGCAGTTGAACGGTTATTAATTTCTGATGGTTACCTTCGTCAATCTCCTGAAGGGCGTCAAAAAGTCGATGAACTTATAGAAAAGGCAAAAAATATGGGGGGTTCAGTATCAATTATAAGCTCTTTTCATGATGCCGGGGAGCAATTTGAGAAAATGGGAGGAGTGGGTGCTTTACTTCGCTTCAGTTTACCTGCCAGAATTTAAGAGGCGCTAATAAATTATTTCAGCAGATCATCAAATATCTCTTTAGCAACAATAGATTTGGTATTTGTGACCGTTCTTTTGAAATTTTCAGAACTAAGAATAATTACTCTATTTGTATCTGTTCCAAAACCTGCTCCTTCTTCAGAAAGGTCATTAGCTATTATCCATTCTCCTTCTGTTTCTTTTAATCGAGATAGAGCAGATTCAATTAGTTGATCTTCTGAAAGACCCCATTCTGCTTTGAAAAGTACCAAGGTTGCTTCTGGACAGATAGCTCTTACTTTTTTAGCTATTTTTTCAGTTTTCTTGAAATGCACAATTAATTCTCCTTCTGATGAGATTTTTCCATCGTGCAGTTTTTCTGGAGTAAAATCAGCCACTGCAGCTGTAAGTATTAGAAAATCACCTTTGCCAAGGCCTTGAGCTTGTTCAGTTGACTTCTCAAGCATATCTTGAGCTGATACTACTTCAATAACTTCAATTTCAGAAGGTACTGCCTCTTTTGTAGGACCCAAAACTAGAGTTACTTTGCCACCCCTGAAATAAGCTTCTCTCGCAAGAGAAATACCCATCTTACCAGTAGATCCATTTGTTACAAATCTAACACTATCTATTTTTTCTCTGGTCGGTCCAGCTGTCACTAGAATTTTTTTACCTTTCAAAGATTGAGGTGTCAGAAGCTTAATAGCTGTATTGCAGACCATTTCCACGGTAGCAATCTTTGCTTTTCCTTCAGACATAGAAGGGTTTAGTACAGTTACTCCTCGAGATTCTAGAACTTTAATATTTTCTTGCGTTGCAGGATTGAAGTATAGTGATTCATGCATTGCTGGAACTATGATCATCGGCATCTTTTGTCCAAGTATTGAAGCACCAACTAACGAGACGGGAGTATCAGAGATACCTGTGGAAAGCTTAGCTATTGTATTTGCAGTTGATGGAAAAACGATCATAAGATCAGTTCCTCGAGTTCCTGTTCCTGCTAAATTAATATGTTCAATCTTTCCAGTTATTTCCGAAATGACAGGTTCTCCAGTAGCCCATTCCAGTAATGGTATTCCAATCATAGTTAAAGCCTCAGGAGAGACCAAAAACTGAACTGTTGCACCGTGACGCATTAAAAGACGAGCTAGCTCTGGAACTAAGAAAATTGCTGATGAACCAGTCACTCCAATCAATATTTTTTTGT
Organism: Candidatus Heimdallarchaeota archaeon; assembly: GCA_030638685.1. Lineage (GTDB taxonomy): Archaea > Asgardarchaeota > Heimdallarchaeia > Heimdallarchaeales > DAOWED01 > DAOWED01. The sequence continues at coordinate 13,452 of DAOWED010000063.1, forward strand.
TGCTAAGTCTATTATCAATTGATCCTACAATCACTTTTGCGGGATGGCTGAGAAATTGCTCACTTGACATCTTTATATGATTAGAGAGATAATTAATCAAGATTTGGTTTTGATTAATTCTAAAGCCTAAAAAGTTAACTTAAAAAAGAGATGATGCTTTATTGAAATTGCGAAAACACAAAGTTACAAGAGTTGATCTACAATGTCATTTTTCAAGTATATAGAAGCATCCCAAGGGCTAGCAAAATTAACCGCACTTCAAGTTCAACTCTTTAATTTAACTGAAGAAGAGACTAACAAGCTAAAGACTACTTTTAATGACCCTTCATCTTATGGACTCTTTGAAGGAGGATCAATTTATTCAGCAGATATCAAGTCTATCCCATCACAAAGAGTTTCGGAGATGATAGACTATCTGAAAAAAATTGAGATAGATAAAATAAAGTTTGTATTCTGTGATTTTATAGAAGAAGTGATCCCTAAAATACTCCAATTTCAAGTAAAAATAGACAAAGAAGGAGAAATTGAATTAACTTGGATTAATGACCAAGATAAGGCAAGCTCTTTTAGTGAAACAATTAGAAAAAGATGGACCATACTTCAAAAAATGAAATAGAGAAATACCTAAATGATTAAGAAGTGGGAAGAAAGGGAGAAAAAAAGAAATCACAACAAAAAAAACGATTAAATAGGTATAGAAAAAAGGAAGGATAATCGAAAAAATGCTCGGATCGCCTAGCCCGGTATGGCGATGGATTGCTATAATCAATTGCCAAAAATGGATTGCTAAAATCCATTGAGTTCTGCTCTCGTGGGTTCAAGTCCCACTCCGAGCACCATTTTTTTCTTCAATTCTCTTTTATCATCTTTTTTTTGTATATATATGCATGTCTTCCTGTTGAATAATAGTTTGGTATTGTTCCCCCTCTTTCGAACTTTTCTTTTTCGTATAATGTTATTGCTGCTTCGTTTGTTGTTTCTACTTCCAATCTCCATTCTCTTGCTCCCTTTTCCATTGTTTTCTCTATCATATGATCAAGTAATTTTGTTCCTAGCCCCAATTTCCTATATTTTGGATCTATTGCAAATGTAACTATGTGGTAAGCTATTCTGCTTTCTTTAAAAGTAAAAATATAACCTATTATTTTTCCATCTTTGATTATACAGTATTTCCATGGACAAAAATGGTATGCTTTTGTCATTGCTTTTATTGAATATGGCATTTCAAATGATCGGTTTTCAACTTCCATTATTTCCTCAAGATATTTTTCATCACTTATTTCAATTATCTTGAATTCTTCATTCACTCCTCTTCATCCTCCATTTGAAAAAATGTTTCAATTGGTAACCCATTTTCTTTTGCCATTTGAAGATCAATTTTGCAGTTCCCTGACCTTGTCCAATGCAGTTTTTTGGAAGTTATTGCAAAAAATCTAAATCCCGTTCTCTTTCCTATGAATTTTACTGCAAACCATATTTCTGCTCCAAAAGTATTTGCAAACTCTTTTAGCCCTTTAATTTGATCTTCTTGAATATAGATACTTTCTGAACGAGAGGTTTTCAGTTCTATAGCTATTGTTCTTCCATATTTTACAGAGCCAGCTATTAGATCCGGTCGTGGATATTTTGTTCCTCCTCCTGATGAAGGCGATCTGATACACGCATAATCGTTTTCCCAGAACTGATTCACTAGATCTCTTTCTGCATTTGTTCCTCTGCTTTTTCTTAGCATTATACTCTTATCTATTTTCTATTTAGTGCTCATAAACCTTTGTTATATTTCAATTTACATAGATATTTTTTAGTATCTTATTTTCAATCAATTTCTGCATCAACATGTTAAAAAAGTCTATTTCTCAACAAAATGTGAGCAAAAAATGACAACCCCTCAAATTCATATTTTCAATAATCCTCTTGTTGACGTCAATAAACTACCAATCGAACTGGTTGAAAGGAAAGGAGCCGGTCATCCGGACACCATCGTTGATTCATTAGGTACAGTTATATCGAGCCTTTATTCAAAATACACTTTGCAAAACCTTGACGGTATTGCCCATCATAATATCGATAAAACGGTTATCTCAGGTGGACATTCTAATCCTCGATTTGGTGGAGGTTCAATTATTCGACCTGTTCAAGTCGAATTTGTTGGTAGGGCTGTTAGAGAAGTGATTGAAGACAATCATGAAATTCTTACATCAATTCCAGTTCACCAGTTTGCTAAAAAAGCTAGTAAAATGGTTTTTGAAACTCATATCCCCAGAATTGAGTATGAGTTTAGGACAGATCATATCAAACGAGGTTCTAATGACTTAGTTACCAATTTTGCTAAGGAACAAGAAATGCCAAGGGCTAATGATACTTCTTTTGCTACTGCTTGGGCTCCTTTATCCAACTTAGAACAACTTATTCTTGATATTGATAGCTTCATACAAGACAGTTATCGTCGTAAAAATCCTTTTGTTGGTTCTGATGTCAAAGTAATGGGAAGACGTTTTAATGGTGAAACTATTATCAATGTTGCAGCTGCTTTTATTGATCAACCTCTTGAAAATGCTAATGACTATATTAGAGAAAGAGATAGACTAAAATCAACTATTTCTGAAAGGTTCAATATACCTGCAACCCATTTATTTCTTAATACTGCCGATAAAGATGATGAAGGTTCATTCTATTTGACAGTGACTGGTTCCTCTCTTGAACAAGGAGATGATGGTTCTACAGGTAGAGGTAATCGAATTATGGGTGTTATCGCACCTTTCCGTCCCCAATCATTAGAAGCTACTGCTGGTAAAAATCCTAATGCTCACGTTGGTAATATCTACAATATCTGGGCTGCTATAATTGCCCAAAATATTTATGAAGAGACATCTATTGCAAACAATGTAGCAATAGTTAGTACTATTGGTAAACCTATAACTGAATGTGATGTTTTCATTTCTACTTCTGAAGAAGCTGATCGTACAATCTGCCAAAGAATTGTCAATGAGGTTGCTCAAGACTATCTAAATATTACTCGCAAAATTATCGATTGCAGTTTTGATATGTACCCTTTTAACCTCATTCCTGACTTCTGATCATGAAATGAGGATCTATTTTAACTATCCTCCTCCAACCATAGGAATAATTAATAGAGTATCTCCATCTTTCAATTTAACCTCTGACAGTTGCTCAACTGTTGGTTTTATAGGTTTTTGATTCACCAGAAAATTAAATGAATTATCCAATTTTCCATTTGGAAATAGTAAGCTTTGAGCGTTAGAACCAAATTTCTTGCTTATTTCGTTCAATGCATCATATATGGTTGAAGAAGTTGGCAGTTGTATTTGAACACTTGATGAGTTTAGTGTTTGCCTTAAAGTTGCAAAGGTTTTTACAGTAATGGAGATGGTTTCTTCTTCCATAGTTTTTTATTTGAGCCGTTCCATATAACTTTCTTGATTGAAACGATTTTTTTCACTATGCTTTACCTTAATCTTTATTTTAAAGTTGCTTCCAACAAATTATAATGTCTGAAAGAAGGACAAAGCTGATGATTCAGATCAGTTATCTTGTGCTAGCTTATTTTGCTCTAATTATGTTTATTCAAGCTCAGTGGATGCTGAGAAACACTTATTCATCGTTAAAAACCACCTTCATAATTGTTGATTCTATACTTTTTGCTTTTTTAGTATTCGATACTTTGTATTTCATTAATAGGGAGAGAAAAATATCTCAATCCTTGAAAAATAAAACGTATTTATCGAGTGAAGAAGAGTAGATAGTTTTGCTCATTTTACTCTTTGCTTATTTCTTCTGCGCCTATATGGTTTACAGTTGAACCGGTTCTGTTAGGAGTTACTTCTATTACCTGATCTGCCACTCTGTCGAACTCTCGATTATGAGTTACCATAATAAGCTGAGAAATGGGTCTATTGTATTGCAATACATCTAAAAGCTCCACAACCCTATCTTGATCCAGATTAGCTGTTGGTTCATCTAATAGCATTAGATCCAAATTACCTATCACTTCAGCTATTGCCATCCTTAAGCAGAGAGCTGATATAGTGCTTTCTCCTCCACTTAATTTGTGAAGTGGATCTTCCATTCCTCTTCTAATCACTTTGATGCTATAATCTGATGATAATATTATCTGGTTAATCTCCGATGAAGGCATCAACCGCTCAAACATATTTGTGGCAAGGTAAGAGATTCTACTGGCATTAGCTGCAAGTAATGAAGTTGGAACTCTATCTAATACATTTTTAACATTTTCTGCAATGATAATACTGTCTTTGTAGTTTTTGATCTTTTGTTCATTCTCAATAATTCGTTTTACCACAACTTCTGCTCTTTTCAAATACCCTATCAGTTCATTGAGCTCGCTTTTTTCTTCATTTTTCTTAGATCTTTCATCTTCTGAATAGTCTTTACTAAGAATTTCAAGACCCTCATTCTTTTGTTTTAGTAATGCATTATTACTTTCTTGTTTTTCATAAACTGATGAGAGAGAGTTTAAAGATGTTTCACACTCTCTTAGAGCTTCTTTTAGTTGTCTACTATTACGTAGCGTTTGATCGATCTCAGCTTTTTCAGACTGAGAATACTGCTTGTTTATATCGTCAAGCTTTATCAAAACGGAGTTTAGTTCTTCTGATAGTCGTTTTACTTCTTTTTCAGCTTTTTGAATTTTAGGCACTTCATCATTTATTGCCTTCTCAAGACTTTCTTGTTCCCTTTTTGTTACGGAAAGAAGTTCTTCCTTTTCTTCAATTATTTGTTTAGTTTCGTCCTCTGAAAGGCTTTCAAGTTCTTTAGAGAGGTTTTCAAGTTCTTCATTATTTACTTTTCTCTCTTCTTTTACCTTCCTAAGTTCTATTAGATGGATCATTGCTTTCTCAAGATTTCTGATTGATTCTTGGAGTTTCGTTTCACTTTCTTGAAGTTGTTTTTGTTTTTCACTTAGTGTTTCTACTTCGTTTTTCGCCTTTTGCAGATCTTCTTTGAAGGATTTAATTTGTTCTTCAGTTTCAAGTATGATTTCATCAGCCTGTTCTTTTGGTAAGTCCCGTCTACATGTTGGACATTCAGAACTTGATTCTTCTACTCCCATCTGGAGCTTATCAACGCTTTCCCTTAAACGTTCAATATCAAGTTCAATTTTTCCCTCATTGGCCTTCTTCTTAATAATTTGATTTTGAGTTTCTTCTTTTTCAGCCTTATATTTTTCAGATTTTTCTTTCAATGATAAAATATTTTCTTCTGTTAACTCATCCTCGTAGTTTGGTCCTACTAAATTAACTAGTACTTCTTCTTTTTGCTGGATTTCTTGATTGTTATCTGTAATAGTCTTTTCTTTTGCTCGAACTAGAGTTTTGTTTTCATTTACCTTCTTTTGTTTTTCTTCTAATAGAGACAAGGACTCCTCTGTGTTCTTAATTCGAGATTTGACAGTATCTTGATGTATATTTAGTACTCTTAAGATTTCTTCATTATCAGGTAACTGTTCTTTGAAGGGGTGTACTGTTCTAATAATATTTGATGAAGTGTTAATTTTTTCTTTTTGTTGTTTTATTGATAAATCATTAGTAGCTATTTTTGTTTCTAATTTGTTCTTTTCATTCACCAATACATCGATCTTCGCTCTCCTTTCCTCAAGATCCCCAATTCTCTTTTCTGTTTCGATATATCTTAATCTGGTTTGCTCATCTATCTCCCGTATCAAATCGAGTGAAGGCTCATTTAGCGCAGCTATCACTTTTTCATCATGCTTCACTTTTTTGAGGAGTGATATAGCTGATGAATGATGAAGATTGTTTTCTTTTTCAAGTTCTAATTTTCTCAGTTGAGCTTGTTCAATCTCAGTTTTTAGCGTAATTATTTCTTCATGTTGCTTATCTAGTTTAAACAGTTCAGTTTTTAGTATTTCATGCAATTTATTGAACTTCACTTTTTCATTGATATAGTCTTCTAATGTTTCAAGCTTACCTAAACGCTCTTCATGTGGTATCTCTTCGATTCCCAACTTCCAATCATCAATCTGATTTTCTTTTGCTTCAATTCTATTCTTTAACCTTTTAAGCACTTGATGGATGTGATTAGATGTTTGTTCATATTTTTCTAACCCCATTAACTTATTGATAAGTCCTTCTCGTTTTTTTGGTGTTAGATCTGCGAGCTCAGCTATTTGTCCTTGTTCTGAATAAACTACATTTCTAAACACATCGGCATCAATTCCCCCTGTAATATGTTCAAGATCTGCTAAAACATCATTCACTTTTTCTACAACATGTCCCGTGTCCAGGTACTTCAATCTTTTAGTGGTTACACCTGATTCCTTTATTATTGTCTCAGTTTCATAGTTTTTTCCACCTATTTCAAATGTAACTGTTATTGACCCTTTCTTTTCACCATTTCTTAAAAGATCAGTATTTGTACGGATTGCTTGAGATGGTCTTTTATGAAATAAACCAAAAACTAGTGATTCTAGAATAGTTGATTTTCCAGAACCATTTTGTCCAATAATCACATTATTCTTTTTTATGAAGTTAATTGTTTCATCTTGATAGCTTTTGATGTTCTTCAATTGTATTTTAATTAGGTTTAAACTTGCCACATTAATTCACTCCATCCAGTTATCGAGACTATAATTTGAAGCCTCTTTTTCTTCATCAGCATCTTTCACTGTTTCATCTTCTTTGTTTTTCGTCTCATCAGCTGATACTAGAGTTTCAAGATCCGTCATTAGAACATTGTCAATGAAATCCTCTTGTTTCAGTTTGGCTTTTTCTCCTCCACCGACATCTTGGAAATGATCTATTGCGCTATTTAGCATTTTTTCTATCAGGTTTCTATCTTCTTTCTTCTTATCTTTCAAAAGATCACTAATAATTTTATTAATAGCCACATCAGGAGATTCATCTATAAATGAAGGAAGTTCAAATCCCTCATAATCAATCCTTACCTTTGTAAAAAGACTCTTTGAGGCTTTTTCTTCATAATGGCTTGAAACAAAAAAAGCTTGATCTGTTAAAGGAAGAGAACTAGTAAAAGAAAAATTAAGGATACTTCCTTCAAGGTCATTTTCTTCAATAACTGAAATAAGTTCATCATCCACAGCTTCTCGAGTAGTTCCTAATAATCTATGATTTATTCTCTTTTTGGGTCTAGTGTCGTAATACTTCGTCTCAACTGATATTTCCCACCTATCTTCTGGTGTTTCGGGAGGACTAGCTTCAACTACGAAAAGCCCTCTTTTTCGAACATAATCATCTTCATCCGGTATAGACCATTCATTCGAGCTAGTATGTTCTATAGACCCTGGACAATATATTCTTGCACTAACATCTATCCATTCCTTGTGGAAATGACCTAAAGCAATGTAATCAAACTGTTTTTGGTTTTCTACATGAAAGGTACTAAGATCATGTATTCTTTCCATTTGTCCCTCTACAAAACAATGAAGCATCATTATTGTAAAAGGTTCTTTTTTAAGATTTGAAAAGTCAGTTTTTAGCAATTCATGAAATTTGCCATTAGTTTGAGTTCCATAATAACCCATTCCCGCAATGATATAGTCTTCTTCTTCAATTACTTCGTCTTTCAGATGAATTACGCTTCCTATTTCAGAAAGCAAGTCAAGAGCTGTTCCTCCTAATCTAAGGGAACGTGCACTTGATCCATCATGATTCCCTCTTATAAGGTATATAGGTATATTTGCAGTTTTTAGTTTATCAAGAAGTTTAATCGTTTGAGTGATTATTCCTGGTCCAGGGTTATATTTATGAAATAAATCACCTGTGTGGATTACAAAATCTGGTTTTTCTTCCAAAATTATTTCGATTGTTTTTTCCGCTGCCTTAAAAAAATCAGCTAATCTCTCAATTTTGTGGTATTGCATATATCCAAGGTGCCAGTCGCTTGTATGAATGAATTTTATGGAACGCATTATTTTTCCTCTATGATTTTTGGTTGCTTTAGAATGATTCAAATCCGTCAGTATCATATTTCTTGATCGGTTCTTTCTTAGATGTTTCTTTTACTCTCCAATTTTCAGCTATTTTTATATCCTGACCACCTAGTTCACAGCCTTTAAATTCAGAAATTGATACTAAAGCTGGTAATGAAATTGATGATCCAGTTATTATTGCTTCCCCTACATTTAATCCGGGTAAATTCTTCAACAAATCCTCACTTAGTGATTCGCTTGATTGAAGAATTTGATTTTGATCATTTGGATTGACTACCTTCATTATTATTTGTGTGTTTGCTTGACTCAAGATATTAGAATCAAGTTTTCCGGGTCTTTGAGAAATCATCCCTAAGCCCACTCCAAATTTTCGACCCTCAGCTGCAATTTGATTGAGTGGTTTTGAACTGCTTACTTTTTCTTTTGGCATGAAGTTATGTGCTTCTTCCACAATAATGAGAACTGGGCATGGTATTTTTTCACTATCTTCATCTCTCCTCCAAGAAACACCACCCTTAAAGATTCGGGAAGCTATTCTTGACACTAATACTTGTCGTACTCTGTCTTCAAGTAATCCCATTGTGATTACACTTATCTGCCCGGGAGTAACTAAGCAGTCTCCATGTTCAGCATGTAATGGTATTTCTGCTGATTTAGATAGAATAGCTTTTTCCGGAAGTGTCCTTATTCTATCTTTTATTCCTAGAAAAGAAGCATTGTATTGAGTTTGTTCTTTTTCCGTTTGAGTATCAATAAATGATTGAATTGCGTTTATTAGATCATCAATTTCCCAATCAGAACCTCTTTCTTTCAAATCTTTGACAGCGGCCCTTACAAGGCTTTGTTGTCGGGAGGCTTGTGAACTCAAACCAATCATATTGATGAGTTCATTAGCTGTAAAATTAGATGTTTTGAACCTCAACTGTATAGTTCCACTCCCTCCTTCTGCTGAAAAAACTTTAATGTGGGGTCCTATTGTTGGATGATCTGCTAATGGTGCATAATCTCCGTGAGGATCAATAACAACTAATGCTGCCCCCTTTAGCTTTTCAGTTATTTCAGATAGTATAACGGCTGTTGTATAACTTTTTCCTGCACCAGTTATTGCTAAAATTGCAAAATGTCGTGAAACAAGCTGATCAATTGAAAGATTCACATCAACTCCATCGTTTGAACGTAATGAACCAACTTTGATGTCTCCTGACGAGAATACTTCTTGAAGCAATTTTGTTGGATTCCTGAATACTGGAGAACTTGGTACCGGTGCTGATCTAGGAGATATAACTTTACCATCTTTAACATGTCCAAATACTTGTGCTTTTGCCCTTACTATTTCAGAATCCTCAAGCCTTCCCAAATTTCTTAGATAATCAACTGTTTCTGGAGTTTTTGATAAACCATCTATTAAATCCTCATTTTCAACGGTTATTTCAGTTATCATTGCTAATACATCGCTTTCATAAACATCCCCAGGATAACGAATTGCCACATATTCTCCGATTTCTATCGGTTTTGTTCTTGTTACAAGTGGATCAATTGCTAAAAGTACTTCAGTTGGTGTGGTTATACCTATTACTGAAGCAATTCTCTGTTCTGTATTGTTGTTCATTTTTTTTCTCTCCTATTGTATTCTTTCTCTTCGTGGTGTTCCAAAAAGAGATTTGTATATTCTTGTATCTCCGCTCGAGAACATCCGGTAAATTCGATTTTTTACTAAATTTACTAATTCTTGTTTTATATGAGCTCTTGTGTGAACCAGTTGAGAAGTCATAATAAAGCCGGTTCCGTCATGATATGCCTCAAGTATTGAAGAAATTTCTTCTATTCTTGAAGATTGTTGATTCAGAAAATCAACTCTAAAAGGTATGCTGTTTGATTTTAATATAAAATACGAAGCGTTTAATCGTCTTACCTCTTCTGCAATAATTCCTTCATCATTCCATAGCTGAACTATCGCCGGATCAAATTCATAAGGCATTGGAAAGGGCTCAACATATCCTACCCTATCCTCAAACTTTCTAAGTACATAAGCTACATCTGTTAGGCTTGTTGTTTCCATAAGTTCATCTGGCAAGATCCGTTGTAGCCTTGAATCTTTTGAGACACCAATTAATAGGATATTTTTCTCAATTGCTGTTCTTAGCAGTTTATCTAGTTCTATTGAGAATTCTTTATATTTCTGGTAGTATTGGTATGATGGTCGTCTTTTATCGATTTGTTCCTTTTTCAGTAGAATCTGTCTTACGTCAATTGGTACTCCTGTTGAGAGTAAAGAATAAATTGAACCATCTAAGATCACAATATCTGGATTTTGCTCCATTAATTGGTTTGCGACTTTTAATTCAAGCGTGAACATTATAATCGATTTGAAGTTGCTAAGGTTTCTACTACCAATAAATGAGACAATATCTACTTCCCTTACCCATTCACTTGACTCATCCTTTTCAAATACTGTTCCAGCAGCAGTAGCTAATATAAGTTGTACTGCGTTGAAAGTTATCGGAACAGCTCCACCATCGAGAGATGCTACCTTACAGATTTTCGGCTCATAAGTTAGAGGTAGCTCTTCAAGATGATGACTATCACTTTTTTCTAATGATGTTACCAGATGTTTTAGCTCTTCTGCAAGTTTCTCCTCTTTTTCTTTTAGGAGTTCAATAAAATGAATATCAGCATTTTTTTTATTATAGGACATTTTTCAATATCATCTCAAGTGTTTACATTTTTAGAGGTTTTCAAAATGAAATAAGTATTTCGTCAACTTGCCTCCTTATAGTATTTAATTAATTGTTGTTTAAAAAGATAGAGGGGACAGTAGTAAAACTGAAATCATTACTTTTACTCTTTGAAAATCAATAATTCGATATGATTGGTTTTCTTACTATTTCATTGAAACAAATAATTTTCTTCCAAGAGATGTTGGAATTATTATTTCTTCATTATTTAGCAGAGCATCTACTGATTTATCCTTGTTAATTTTTTTAATTTGAAGTACAGTTCCAGGTTTAAGCTTCTCTATCATCGACCGAGGAATAAGATCACAGAAAGGTTCAACTATTTTTTCTATTAATACCGTTTCTCCAGGTGATACAGAATATATCGGATAATTGTCTTTAATAGAGATTGATCCATCTTTATTTGGCATTGGGTTTCCATGGGGACAATTCTTCGCATTAAACCGTTTTTCTATTAAATCAGCCAAATCATCTGAAATTACATGTTCAAACTCACATGCTAAATCATGAAGAATATCAAAAGGAACCCCTAAATCATTTAACCATATTTCAGCTAACCTGTGCTTTCTTACAACTGTAGCAGATAACTTTCTCCCTAATGATGTCAGTTCAGCCCCATAATGAGATCGATAGTAGATCAAATTTTTTTCAGCAAGTCGTTTAAACATAGAGGTTACTGTACCAGGCGAAACACTCATTGATTTTGAAACTTCACTTGTTCTTACTATTTTTTTTCCACATTCTAGGAAGTTGAACAGAGTTTCAAGATACTCTTCTTCTGTTGCTGAAAGACTTATCTTTTCTTCTTTTGGCTTATTATCAGTGCTCATAGTTATTATCTCTTTTAAGTCGTTGTTTTTCTTAAATCAATCGTTTTCTATCAGATGAAGTTTCCAATCATTAATATGATAGTTGAAGCTACCGTTACAATGTAAACTGTTGGATTCCAAGCATAGATTTTTTTCCCATCAAGAATACCAAAGGGAAACAGGTTAAAGAGAGCCAAATATAAGTTATACGAAACTAATACTTCTGAAAAGAGAATCCAATATGAACTGTTTATTATGGTGTTTGCCATCATTATTAACAAAATTGAGATTGTTATATTCGTAACAGGTCCTGCAAGAGAAATAATACCTCTTTGTCTATTTGTCGCTGACCCTTCTGTTGATACAAAACCAGGAGCTATCAGACCAAATCCAAACATCATACTAATTAGCGTTACAAATAATCCTTGCACCCATAATATGAAACGAGCTGTTAAACCATAATACACTGCAGTTACTTTGTGAGCAAGCTCATGCAACATATAACATAATGCAAACCCCATAAAAATGATCAACAATTCAAAAAAGGCGCCTTTTAATAGTGAACCATATCTCATATAAAGAGCAAAAAATTGGATAGAGACCAAAAAGAATGTTGCAAAAAGAAGATCTTTGGATTCAGAACCAAAGGACTTGGTTCCAAAGTAGTCACCGTGCATAGAGTAACTAGGTGAAGACTTTGCGAAGAACGAACGAGAAGTAGTACGTTTAGGTCGTGAAACTGATGAAGACGCTTTAATCTGTTTATATTCTTCCGTCTTATAATAAGAAAGGTTAAAGCAGTCATGCATCTCAGGAAGTCGATGCTTAGAACAGAAAGATAGACCACATAAACGACATTTGAAGGGGAGAAGCTCTTTTTTCTCACATCCGGGAAAACCACAATTACTTGACATACTACCATGATGAGATTAACTGACTTATTGAAAAATCGTGCGGTAATTTTACATAAAAAGAAAAGTCTTAATCTTTACCAATTAATCAAACATGAGAATATATGAAAGAGAATAACTCACAAACATATAGTTTAACATTATCAGATCCAAGAATCCATTTTTCTTCAGCACATTTTGTTATTGGAGAAAAATATTGTGAAGGCATTCATGGGCACGATTACTCTCTTAAAATAGAGTTAGTGGCAAAAAAAACTGTTAATGATATGGTGATGGATTTTCTAGATTTAAAACCTTGGATGAGAAAAATTGCTTCAGAGCTCGATCATCGTATGATCCTTCCTGCAAATAATGAAGAGCTAAAAATAACAGTTAATGAAGAAAGCAATAAAGTAGAAGTTAATCTAAGAGAGAGCAAATTTTATGAAATTCCTTTTTCAGATACTGTAATATTACCCATTTCAAATTCCACAGTTGAAGAAATAGCAAGATACATTGCTGAAAAGCTTGAAATACACTTAAAAGATCATAAAGAGCTAACAAGCCTAAAAGTAACCGTAGGGGAATATGAAAACCAAGAAGCAAGCTGTATAATCACGTTAAACAATTGAAATATTAGAATAGCAAATCCTTCAAGTTTTTAATTGGTGCAAAAGCATCTTTAACACCGCTTGTAGCGTTATATATAGAAATATCGGTGTTTTCTTGTATCCAGCCAAGCAAATCTTGAGCTATAGCCATTTTGATTTTTTTAGAAGGAGAAGCTAGAGTATTTTGAGAAAAAGCTGGTTTTGAATAAACACCTACTATGTCACCTAAATCAAAACCTAATAAGATAATTTTATCAGCAAAAAAATGGTTCAAGGCAAAAATAGCTCTATCACCATCGGTAAAGCCGAAATAATTAACAATAGGGGGCGTAGGGTGAATTTGAGTTGTAAGAAGATAATGAGTGTTCATTTTTGGCATTAATAGATCAAGCTTGTCAAGATTATCACCATGAACATGGATTAAAAAATAACTTCCCTGTTTTGATGCGGTTACTAAACTTTCAGGATCACCATCTAAATCAGTTACTATAAGATCTGGAACAAGATTGTTCTCTAGTAATGCTTGAGTTGCACCATCTGAAGCAACTATTAATGGGTCTATTGATTTTTTTAATGAAAGAAACGATTTGATATCATAACTTAATGAGGGTCCACACCCAAAAACAATAGCCAGCTTCCCTTCAATTAATCTTGAGAACAGTGCTTCATCAGAGGATGATTTCGACCAGTGGTCTAAGGCATGGTCTAAAGCGTATTTGTCATCCTCACTTGAGATACTTAGTTTCTCACAGATATAGGGATACCAAGAGCTTAACCATGAATCCATTGTAAAAGGAAGAGATTTTAGTTGCATACAAATTACCTCAGTTGAATAAGAAAGGGTGCTAATAATGAAAAGATGAAAAACAATATTAGAATTCCTTTATGTAGGTTTAATGAAGTTATGAAATAGTAATAGACAAAGTAAATATTTCTAAAGCGATACCTCAGTTTGAACTTTGAATATCCTACTCTTTTACGATAATGTATTGGTGTTTCATCGATTTTTAACCCATTTTTCATTCCTTCCATATACATTTCCAACTCTATCTCAAAATAGCGAGCTTTAAGATGAGGTTGAAGCTGCTCAACAGCTTTTTTCGTAAATAGCCAAAAAGGACTTTGAACATCACTATGTTTCTTTAGCCAACGTAAACTTAGTACCTTACTAGCTAGGTGATTCGCAACCCGGCTTACTAAGTTCATAGACCCATGTTCTTGATTTCCTTTCATCCGAGTGCCTATTACGATATCTGAACAAGTAGCAATAAGCTGATTTTTCAGCTTAGGTAAGTCAGAGAAAAGACAGGTACAATCAGCATCCATAAAAGCATAGTAACAGTAATTCATTTTTTTTGTCTCTGAAAAAAACTCACGAACAGCGTTTCCTTTTCCTTGAGAGGATTGTTGTTCGAACCAATTCACACCATTTTTAGTTAACCATTGTTGTGAGCCATCAGTTGATCTTCCATCAAATACCAAAATAGACCAATCATCAGGAATTTTCCTTTTCATCAGTTGTTTCAAAGCCGGAAGTTCATTTAAGGCAAATAATATTACTAGACCCGAACTATTTTCTGAATCCAATCGAATCACACTATATCTTAAGTTAATCTAGTGCTTTTATAATTTTAGTAGAAAGTATCTTCTTGGGTATTTAATAAAAAGGAAAAAATGGGGGGGGGATGGAATTAATGAGTTCAAGCTAGTTAAGCTTGTTAAGCTCGTTCAATAATCATTCTCATTTCATTAATTGTTCGACTGATTATTGTATCTTGCTGATCAATCTCTCTTTGATAATCTCTTCTGAGTTTAAGATAAGCATCTCTTGTCATATCAACATCTTGTCGTCGATATCTTGATACTAATTGTCTTTCATTATTCAGAACATCAGATTTTCTTTGTTCAGCGACTTCGATTTTTTGGATCGCATTTTCATAACGAGATCCGAATGTCATTAATTGAGCCTTAACTTTGGACAAGCGTGCAGACACCATTTTTTGTCTCTCTTGATAGCTTGTCATTTGTCCATCATATTCTCGTTTTGTGACCTTCTTTCTTTGGAAGTTTCCTCGTAAGTTTGTGATTCGCCTTGTAATAGCTATCTTATCACCGTATAATCGCACGAAGAGCGATATTTCTTCTGCGGGGAGATCTTCTGAAGTTATCTGACTATAATCGTAATCATCTGTAGAAACTAATGCTCTAATAATTACATAACCAGCTAATGCTATCATTGAGAAGAGAATTAGCATGATAGGAACAATAAATGCTTCAATTGAATTCATAGAATAACTCAAAACAAACATTTTGTTGTTATTCCCTGCAAGTTGACTTGCGGTTATAACGACAACACGAGACTTAAAGGGGCTTAAAACTCGTCTTTCTTGATCATATGAAACATCAAATGACGAATATGGATCTGCGGTGAAGTAGTCAATTCCTTCAAAGGTAGCACCTATTGGTAATTCTACTTTCATGGTATAATCATGAAGTGTCCAATTAAACAATGACCATAATGATAAAGTTAGTTCATAGTCTTTACCGGATTTTGTCATCCATTCTTCAAGAGTTAAAGTGTATTTTACTGTAAAGGTGTATTCTTCTTCACCAAAGATGGGAAAACGAAATTGCACATTTAATTGTTTCCAGAGAGGGCTGTTTGATTGAGTTGTTGTTGGATAACCTTCTTTATCTCGTTTAGTACCTATGTTTAGCCTAGATAGATCATCATAAACATCAAGTACTTTCGCATCATTTGGCACTAAAACACCAATACCATACAAACCGTGTCCCTTACTATCAAGATAAGGTTCAAAATTTGGAGCGCCAATGTGTTCGACTGTTAAAGTTTCAGTTATTTCGATACCACCCCAAGGATCAATTTTGACATAACGGTCAGATTTAGTTGAAGTTATGGGAACGGTACTATCTGGAAAACCACTGAAATCTTTGGTCGATGTCCAAGCCATAGTTATAAAATCAGTATATTGAAGACCTACAGTAACATTAAAACGGGGTTGAGTAAATTTCACCCAATTCCAATTAGATGTTTCGTTATCAAAAGGATGAGGATAAGAAACAGGCTCACCCATTTTAACATCGGTTTGTGCAATTATGGAAAGACTGAGTTTTGATACATTAATTGGTAAATTGTTCAAAAGAGGGAGTAAACTGTAATTTAAAAATGATTTTTGTGCATTATCATAAAAATCATACGTCAGAATCTCATCTAATACAATATAAGCTTTAACATTGAAAGTATCATGTTCTGTTAGTCTATAGGTTGTACCATTAACAGTAACAGGTATGAAATAAGTCGTTATTTCTGCTCCTGCGACAAACTTGAAAGCAACAGTATGATTTTTAGCCCTAAGCAAGTTTGTACCGTTTAATTGTGAGTAGAATTCAATGTAAACTATTTTTTCTGCAAAAACTGTAGGAATTGAATAATTCAGCATTGAGATAGTTGTATTTGACGATTCTTCAATTGTGACTCGTATACTATCATTCACTGTTAATTGACCAGTTCTTAAAGCAGACATTGATCGGTTTAGAAAAGCATGAGCACCGGGTAAATTCAAGTCTAGAGTGTTATCTAATGTATCCAATAACTCAAATGAATTAGAAGGTTGGTCACTTTGAACGCCTATCTCATTAGAAGGTGATGAACCCGACATATTATAAACGGGAACTAAAGATAAAAGCATTAAAGCAATGAATGTTGTCATTATGAATATTTGTCGCATTCTCAAGTTAATCACACGTACCTATTAATAATTGGAAATCAAGAAAGCTTTTTTTAAATCGATCGATACAAACCAAATAATTCTATAAATACAAAAGAAAGAAGAAATTTTTTTGAAACGGTTATTGTCTCAAGCTTGTAAAGAAACTTTTTTTCCACATTTTAAACAAGATATCTCTTGCTCAGTTATTTCTGGATCACTGATTTTTTCTCCACAAAAACAAACATAACCCATAATTTTAGCTGGGTTTCCGAAAACTAAGGCATGAGGAGGAACATCTTTAGTTACAACAGAACCAGCTCCAATCATTGAATATTCGCCTAAAACTGTACCACATACAATAGTTGAGTTTGCACCAATGGATACGCCTTTTTTAACTAATGTCTTAACTATTTGCCAATCAGAATTAACTGCCCTTGGTACCAAGTCATTTGTAAAACAAGCATGGGGACCAATAAAAACATCATCCTCTAGCTCTACTCCTTGATAGATGGATACAAGATTTTGGACTTTGACATTATTTCCAATTTTTACGCCAGTATCAACGTAAGAACCTTTTCCAAAAACACAGTTAGAACCTATTACTGAACCACTTCTTACTTGTACAAAGTGCCAGATCATTGTTCCAGGGGCGATTATTGCTCCATCCTCAACTATTGCCGTGGGATGGATTTTTATTGGTTTTTCAGAAGACATAGGTGTATGTCGTCTTGTAATTAAATAAGTAAATCGAATGAGAAAAAAACGATGATTTTCATTACAAAATGATTTTTAGTTGACACATCTATAATGATCAGCATTTGGTGTGTAAATATCTCCTTGGCAAATTAGGTCACTTAAGCATTCTGTAATGTTATCCATACTTAGATCAGCAAGCTCTTCTGAGATCATTTCTTTGGTTACTCCCTTATCTGAATTTGCTTGAATTTTTTTGATTGCAGTCAATATCTTAGTGTGACTTGATGATAGCGGTTGTTCAGGTTCATCTGAACTATAATGTTTTGAGGATAGCCTGTCAAGTTCATGATATTTAGTGACTATCTCTGTTCTTCTCACAAGTTCTTGATTAATATTTATCACCGGAATAGCTAACTCAAGTGAAATGTATGGAGTGTTATCTTCCTCTTTACGAGGCACACCAATGACATCTAAAATATCTCCCTCTTTGTATTCAACCAACTGATTGTATGCCTGATTCCATGCTTTAATAGGTATAACTCCGGACTCATCTGATAAATTTATTCTTACAAAACTTTGAGAATCGGTTTCTGCTCTTGAAAGAGCGTTGTCATATTTAGAAATTATTGTCCCAAGAACCCGTACACGCCTTAACTCTTCCCCTAGTCTTGAAATTAGAACAAAAAATTTTCCTTGTTGCTGAAATTCTCCAGTTAGGATGTCATTTATACGTGATTTTATTGCAGGAGCACGCTTGTAGTTTTTTTTGGTTGCATCCAAATCAGATTCCATAGTACTTACTTCATCAAACAACAATATATCTCTTCTTATCTGGTCAGAGAAATTATTGGTTATGACTCGGTATTCAAGAATTCGATAGATTCTCTCCATGTTTCTAGAAGCATTTCTCGTTCTTCTTCAGACAGTTTTTTCCCTTCTTCTGATCCTTCAATAACTTCTAGAGATCCATCTTGATGCCGAATCTCATCTTTGATTGAATATTCAGGTACTTTACCATCTATTGAGATTTCTTTCTTACATGTGTTACAATAAAGAAACCTGCGTTCTTCTTCATATTTTGGGGTCAACATTGCTCCACATTCTTCACAAAAATTCATCATATAATCACTTTATTCAATATAATCGAGTTTTTCGATTATTATTGTATTATGGAGTCTGTTATCGTATTTATAAACCTTGTGGAAAGCATTAAGAACCATCTAGTTCATACTCCAAATTCACAGATTTGCTTAGGAATAACAGTATATGTTATAAAACAGCATTTGGTATGTCAACGAACAATTTCAGAATCACCTGGGAGAAAACGAGTGACATCATCAATTGTTAAATGAACGGAAAAGTGCGGATATTCACTAGTTTGTTCAAGAAGAAGAGAATGAATCTTTTTTGCAAGTTGACCTCGAGTATTATCTCCTGGACGGATCACTACATAATATTGAGTATGTTCCTTAATTGCCAGTTCAGGTCCAACCATAAGTTGGGGTAGATTATTAGTAACAACAACCCCTAAAGCGATTTGCAATGGACAGTTTCTAACATAGTTTCTTGTACCGTAGATCATAACTCCTCCTTTAGGAATATATTGACCGGAAGGTGCAGAAAGTGAAACTTGATCTGGGCCAACGTAATATGCATCAGCAACAACATATTTGGATCGCCAAGCAGAAGAATAAGAAGTTGCAAAAGAAGCAATTTCTAATAATTCATCCTCAGTAGGTTCTTGCCCATCCCCTTTCATAATAACTGAAGGAGCTCCATGGATGTCTGCATGAAAGAATAAATCTTCTTCTTCTAAATAGCGTCGTATGAGCCGTTCATTCGTTGTAGCATCAGTACCACCTATTACAAGATGTCCATTTGATGTGTTGAACCAGTAAAAGTGCTCATACCACAGTTTTTTGCGTTGCTTAATCAACGGTGAAAGAGATTCTTTTTCTATCGTCTCTTCAATGGTATCTGCATCTTGTATCATTGATCCAAGTTTAGTTTTATTATGTTCAATTGATACAAGAGCCCTTTCTTCTTTTCTTTCGCTTTTCTTGGCTTTTTCATAAAAAAGATTGGCATTATCTGCTATTGAAAGTCGAATATCAAGTCCAAGGTTATATATATCATCTGATTCCAAGTCTGGGAGTTCAACCTTAACAGCTGCTGTTTTCTTATTTACAGAGTTATATATTTTACCAGAAGGAATGTTCTTTTCTTTTGCTAAAGCTAATTTTTCTTCAATAAGATCCCAAGTAACGTTGTTTCTCCGAGCAGTAATAATTGTTGATAAAAGTTCATCTAGATCATGAAAATGAGCATAACAAACATCTCCTTTCTTTCGGTTAATAGCGGATTCCTTTCTGAAACGCTCTACATGTGTTTCTTGATCTGAGATTATTCGTTCAAGTTTTGAAATATTAGTTCTCTTTTTTGATACTTGTTCAGTTTCAAACGTGTCTAGATCTTCTAATACACGAAAGTAAATATCAATCAAATAGTTAAAGCTCTCAAATCTTTGAGTTGTTAATCCCTTGTTTTCTTGCAAAAGCATTGAAACAGGAGAAATGTCTACTAATTGACCTGAGTTAATCAGTGATTCGAAATCTTCGAGCATCATTTCATCACTAAGAGTTGATGTGTCTTCAACATCAAAAAATACTGAAGGCTGATATGCTCCATTTTCAATTACTTCTTTAAAGTTCATAATCTCCGAGATAAGAGAGTCTTTATCCTCAACAGTCAAAGGTTGGTCAATTTTCCGCGGTATAGATGCTCTTAGAAGTATTTCCTTTGAGTAAAGTGGTCCTAATCCAAGCCACGAGTTCAGCAAAATAACTAAAGAACCAGTATAATCAGAAAGGGCTTTACTCATTATATCCTCTTGAATAGTGAACAAAGAATAGTCCGGTTTAGGAGGAAGACCAAAATCCTTCCCGGGATGAACATCTCTAACTCCGAATTTTTGATAACTTATAGCGGAAATTATTTTGTTTTGAGGGTTTACTAGGATCATGTTTCCTTTTCCGAAGAGTTCAACTACTAACTTGTATGGGGCAAGGTCACCAATTGTTATTTCAAAAACTACAACCCTATCAGTTTCTACTTGATAGATATTAGTTATTAGCTTGTCTTTCAAGTGTGTTCGAAGTGTTTGACAAAACTTAGGTGGTGAATCCGGCATTTTCCTTTTGAATTCGGAAAGATTAAACCGTTTTCCAGCTTCAATTACTAAAAATAAATTACCATTCTTTGAACGGAGTTTTAAAACAAATAATGTCTTGTTTAGCTGATAGATGTTATTAATCCATGCTCCTTCCAGTTCTGGTTTGAGTTCATAAACAAGAGAAGCAATGTCTATGCTTGATAAATATGATTTCATTGTAACACTTCGATTAAAATTGATAAATATATGAATGATTGACTTAGAAAAGTATCATTAATAGAGTTTGGGAAAATAGAAACTTAGTTTCTCAATTGTAAGTTAAATATTGGGATTGTAATCTATTATGTGGAAGAAGTTAAACATTAATATCCACCAGAAAATTACTTGAAGTGTGTATGAAAACATTGCTGTTTTTACTTTTTTGGAGAAAGTCAAGTTATCCCCTGGAAACACATTTCCTAAGACAAATGAGCTAATAAAAAGAATTCCGAATAAAGCTAACCAACCAATTGGACCTTCTAAACCAATAACACCCATTAAAGCACCACTTATTGATCCAATCAATACTTTTCCCCAGTAAATTTTTTCAGTATCGGTAAGTTCACTTATTGATTTTCTACTCTTTTGACTCATATAATCACTACCAAATTGTTCCACTTTCCAGCTTTTTTAAGTGCAGCGAAATTAGTAAACACAGCAAATTAATATTTCTTAATATTGATAGTACCGATTAAGGAATGGTATAAGTAACTAATACATTACTTACAGAGGTTGCAGTTATTGTATCACCTAAAACTAATGAACCACCTAATACATATAATCCATCTAATGTGTCAATGCATGATAGTGCAACACTTAACACCACTGTTGCTCCACTTTGAGGAATAGTGCTGTTACCATAAGTTTTCAAAAGAATAAAAACATCGTTTCCAGCAGTAGTGGGAGCAAGTGTCCAATTCAGCGTTAGAGTGATTTCTTCCATAATCTTCACGTTGGCGCTTTGAAAGCTAAACATGAAAGGTACTGATAATATTGCTTGTCCACCAGACGATCTATTGAATGACCAATCACTGGCTGGATCTCCATAAGTGATTATATTACATATAAAACCTCTTGATTCATAGAATGATTCGATTTGATCAAGAGACGTTTGCAAGTAATTTGCTGAAGTTGCTGGGGTCATCGCTAAAGTATTTGTATAATTAGCTAGGGTTATTTCAAGTGCATTATAAACAGCTATTTGAAGTGAAGTATAAGCATCAGAGGTAATATCAGACTCTGGAGCTAATGATGTGATTTGATCTTGTTTAAGTTTAAAGAAAATAGCAGAAATGGTTAAAATATTTACCATCAAAATTATTGCTAATATTACAAAAATCTGACCTTTCTTATTGGCTACCACTGAACGCATTTTAGATACCTCCCAAATACCATGCTTGAATTATTATTATGTAGGTTATTAATGTAGAATCATATCCTGGGATAAGATGTTCTACCGAGTAAATATCTATATCAGAAGGAGCAGAAATGGGGTTCAAAGTGTCCCTTGTTTCCCAGACTATACTCCCATCAAATACATAATCGTATCTAAATAGTGAACAATTGTATTGAACGCTTAATGGAAGCTGTGTTCTGAAAGTATCCTCAATTAACATTCCAAGGGATGTTTTTGAAGTAATATTATTTTCATTGTCTGCCTTGGCGTAGTTGGCTAAAAGTCCTTGTTTATCTAAAGCAATCAAAATTGTCAGAATGTCATGTTCAATTGATGCCTTCACCTCAACAGGAGGTGTCTTAACTTGAAAAGATATTAATGAAACCATCATTACTATAATGACACCCAGTGCTACTAATACTTCAATTAGATATAATTGACCTTTTTTTGATCTGAGAAGAGTTGTCATTTAACATCACCATATCCATATTCTTACCACTAAAGGTACTTGCCTGCATATTCTCATTTGAGAAGTTACTTGAATTACTATTTCAGGGATATCTATTCCGGGAGTAATGATCGGGATAATATCTCCATCTATAAAAACAGGAAGGGCACAAAAACCATACTGGTTTTCAGTGGCACTTCTTTGTGTAACAAAAACTATTGCACTACCATTTACTGGAGCCTTCAAAATATGAGTTGCATCTGTTTTAAATGATGTATCCAAAACTAATGTGGTGGTATGATTAGAGGAAGTATCTGAATACGGATATACAATTGTAGCATTTGCACTAGTTGGAGCAACAAGTGAAGTATCAGCTTCAACAAGAAGAGTGTTTCCAGATGAAGTATTACCTTGAAGAACACTTACTCCGGGTGATAAAGTTAGAGTACCTAATACATCGGAGACCATAGCAACTTGATATGATTGTGAGGCACCTATCTGACAAAAAACAGCTATCAAATAATCGTCATTTACAAGAGGATTGTTAACGGGAAGATCAAGACCTGAAGAATAATAACCAGTGCTATTAGTATAAATTTTGGTTTCATTAGTCATGGCTTGTCCTGTAGAATGGATTGCAAAAATCCATATCCTTGAATGATTTATACCTAATCCTCCACTAGTAACTCTTCCAGTCACGTTTGCTACGAAGCCAAATGGACTAAATGTAGTAGATATTGTAACAGAGTAAACCGGAGAAATCTCAATTGCTATTCTCATGTTGTTTTCCAGTTTTAAGCTATTAGAAATAGAAAGATAATCTAACAACCAATTGTCAGAACTACTAGGTGAAATTCTTGAGATTTTTGAAAAATCTAACCATTCTGACCCTGGAAGAGATAACCCAAATGCTGTTGGCAAAGAAAGTAAAGTTCCCCAATTAGTAGGTAATCCCGGAGAATTAATTTGGCTTATCAATGTTGTTGCCCTTTCAAGATTACTACTTGAATCTATTTGATCAATATTCGGTTCAATTATGTTTCCAAGTAGTAAAAGTACTTGTGTTAAAACAAGTACAAAAATTAACGTTGCTAGAGTGAAATCAACACCTCTTACTTGCCCTTTTTTATTACGTAATAGTTTGGAAAAGAGGGATTTAACAAAAGAGGACATTATATCACCATTATTCGGACGACGGAGAACCCAATACTGTTTCTTCTAACAACGATTTTAGATCGTTTAGGGTGTTTTCTAATCGTACTAGCTCTAACCCTTGTTCAAGAAGCGAGGTAACTCTATCAATAGTTGTTTGAGCTTCTCTCATTTTTTCTGAGTTCAGTTCTTCTACTCTACTTACTAATTGATCAAATTCGGCTTTTGAGATTAAGGTTGTTTGAAGTTCATCTAACCGTTCTTCAATTGGACCGAGATCCACTGTTGCGGTTCCGCCGGAACTAGTTGATCCTCCTTCATTTGATATGGGTTGCTTACCAATTGTTGAGAGAAGACGGACTACGTTATGGTTTATACTCATTACTAAATCTCTTAAATCGTTTACATCACCACGTAGCGATTTTATTTCATCAGTTGACATTTTAATTCACCTATTTCCTATTGGATGGTTTGTTTTAACATTAATTAAACTGTTGGAACAGCAAATCTGAATGCAACCCATCCTATTAACATCATAATTGTTGAATGGAGAAGACCACTTTTTTTGGCACTTCCAGAACCCAGTTTACCGGCTACGAGTCCCGCAAAAAGACCTTCAATAACTAACATATGCAAGAATAATATTCTGAATGTTCCAAGTGGGATTGATCCACTGAACATGCTATCTTCAGCTGCATCCTCACCCATATCACTGAATGGGATAAAGAATGAATTAAACAGCAGTATCGCAACTCCTACAAATATAATAAAACTTGCATATACAATATATAAGTAAGGCTTCATTTGGCCTATTCTATCATTTTTAATATCTAACAAATCTTGCACGTGTCTTTCACTTGCTGCAAAGATTTGCTCTAAATCACCCCCAGAACGTTCAGCTTCAAGTATTAGAACTGTGGCTCTGTTTGCTAGTGAAGTGTTTAATGCTTCTCTAAAAGCGATCATTGCATTCCTGAAAGGAATACCCCATGACACTTTTGCAGCTAGTTTTCTTAATTCAGGAGTAAGAGGTCCATAGTTACGTTTTGCCGCCTCAGATACAGCTCTTGGTAATGACATTCCTATTCTTTGAGCATCCGCAATTTCACGAAGAAGATAAGGTAAATTTTTGTCAATGTTTGATAATCTCTTTTCTTCCTTGAAATAAGCAATTGCAGGAACTATAAATAATAAAATAAAACCCCATATGACAAAGTCATTTATATCTAAAACAGGAATTAAAACATCACCACTGTTTTCTAATGAACCATTAACTATTGTATTTTCGACAAAGAAATCGATTAAACCTAATACTACTAAAATTATAAATAGTGCGCTTGAGACTATCCAGAATGTTAAATCGCTAGAAGATTGTGCTTTTTTGCTTACAGTAGACATATCATACACCTCATTCAGTTGGCTGCATACCATCAACCATTAACAGTATCATCATTAATCCAACAGGGATTACTACATAGGCTAATGTGCCCATAATTATTAGGGGACTGCCTCCACCTGCAGTGCTCATTATTGAGAGCATTGCGATGATGACCATCCCAAAAATAGGAGCTACAACTCCCAAAACTAAAAATAGTTCAGCTACCAAACCTAAAGCTTCAATAAAAGCTTTTTCGGTTTGAAGTTTTAGTTGCATAAAATTACGATTAGATGTCTCTAGATAGGCTTGGAGATCACCACCCGCTGTGAAGGTTGCAACAATACCTTCGAGGAATGCAGAATATCTGGGAGATGGAGATCTTTTAGAAGCTGCTGCGATTGCATGCAAGATGTCTTTTCCAAAAATTTCTACATCTCTTGAAATTTTTTTAGCTTCCTCAACTATCTCAAGACCAATATCTTCTCGAGACATAGATAGAAAGATTTTATCCGGGGTTACTCCTGCACTAGCCAAAGCAGTCATATAACCGGCTGCAGTTGGAAGTGATGATTCAAGTTTTCGTTTTCTTTCTCCAATTAAATAACTTGGCCAGAAAATAAAGCCCATTGCAACTGTAAACGAAAACAGGAGTGAAAAAAGAAAAATAAAAATTATACTAAATTGAGCTGCTAACGCCCAGATTAAGGCAAAAACAAAAAACGATATTAAAAAGGTATTAAACGACCAGAAGATCATATTACTTAAGTACATTCTAAGACTTACATTCATCCCAGCTTTTCTCAAACTTCGTCTAAGATCCTCAAATCGTCCGAGATGAGGTTCTATGTAATGGCCTATTCTTAGATATATAAAACTGTCTAGAGCTCGCGACATCCTATAATAGCCCCTATTTTCATAAATTTAAATCTTTGTGAAAAGCATCTATTTTTGTTTTTTTTGTATGACTTTTTCATTCTATCTTAATTCTCAAGTTCTTGATTAAGACTCCCGCCTTTGAAGTTAGATAATATGCACGATAAGCATAGACCAAAAAACCAAGCTGATAAATGAGCAACATCTGAGACGAATCTATCCAATCGAGTTACAATTATCTTGTAACCAAGCGGTAATAACAACATTAAAGCTATTATTGTCCAATATTTCCGATTATCTTTAGAATAATAAGCCAATGATCCTGCAGCAGCCCAAGCAGGTAAAGATGCCCCGACAAAATGTTCCTCAGAAAATAATAAAAACTGAGTGTTGAACCATATTTGATTTTGAAATGGGTAAAAAATGGTTAAAATTAGCATAGGGACCACTATTGATGAAATGAAATAGATTCCTATTACTTCTTTTGCAGAGATTTTTCGCTCTAAAGGTATAACAAATAGAGCTATCAATAAAGCGGTATAGAATAAATGTATTAAACCACAATGTACGAACGAATACCCTAGTGAGGAGTATAATAGTTCAAGAGGCTGTTTTCTTAGATTTAATCCCCATGTGAAATAATGATCTTGTGATACTGTGAACCAAGTTGAAAGTGAGTAGTATTCAAGAAAAGGTAATGTTCCCACTATATTTATCAGTATAAACATAGCTCCAACTGAATGAAAACGCTTTGAGTGAAGGTTTTCCTCAATAATCGGCTTTTTACAAGCCTTTGACTTATTTTTACTTAGCATCATCCTTTCTGAAACCATAAAATCATTTCTTTCCTTCTATTTTGATAATGCAGGGAAATAAATCCAGCTTGTTTCCTCATCTAATATTGCAAGTCCATGTTGAATCAAGGCATCAAGAGCAATTAATATTCGTTCTTTTTTCCATCCTAAAACACTCATAAAGTAACTTATGTTTTCTCCATCTCGAGGAGCGAATTTTAATAGGGTTTGAAGATCGTTCGATAGTTCTATAGGTTTAAAGAATACTAACGTGTCATTTTCTGACTTTTCAAGAGGTTGCATTTTAGGAATTATTTCTTGTTTTTCTAAATGCTTTAGAGCATTTTCTATTTGCTTGATATCGGTGTCCCAATTTGGACGCGTTGTTTTGAATAACTCCAATAAACCCGATAATGTGATTGTTCCACCTGCTTCCTTAAGCTCTTCATGACCAATGACTAGAAGTTCTCTAGCTAATGCTTCTTTATAATCATTTTTCCCAAAAATTCTAGGCTGAGAGATTTGACCACTTGTTCCTACGCTTGAGCTCATTTTAGCTTCTTTTCGTAGATCTGAAATCTGATCACTTACTAGTCTTGATGCAGAAATTTGGTCCTTTTTTTCAGATTCAATTCGTGTAATGCCGTTTCGTATTACTTCTTGTCGGTCTTTCTTTCCATCCTCTTTGATTTGTCCAAATTCACTACCTAATGCCGCATAAGCGTCTCTCATTGATCTTTTTGCCTTTTTTTTCGTTTCATCGGGTTTTTCGTCATTCATTCTTAATTCAAACGTACCCGTATTAAGAATAAATATCTATCGTCATCAATTCAACCAAATCCTAAACTTTTTGAACTAGTCTAAAGTTATTAACTTAGAGATAAAACTAATTAAAAATAACAAATGTAGATAAAATGGTTCTTTTTGGCCATATTCCCCTTTTTGTTTGAATACTAATGATAAAAAAATGTAATGTTGGGGAAAAAAAATTCGTTTATAGTTATTTTAAAATTTGGTGAAATATATGAAATCAAATAATATTAATATTACGGGGTATGGAGCTTGTGGATACGTAGGTAAAGCAGCTTTTATTATCCAGGATAATGACCGCCAAATCCTTTTGGATGCCGGTCTAAAGATTAAATCAGGAGAACTTACAGAAGCTCCTAAAGGAATAGATAAACACGTTCCCTTTTTAGATGGAGTAATAGTGTCCCATGCTCATACAGATCATTCTACATACACTCCTTCTTTAATTAAACACGGGTTCCAAGGAAGCATTCATATGACTCCCCCAACTCGAGATATCGCTCAGGTTTTATGGGCAGATCATATGAAAATTGAAGGTGAACGTCACTGGTCCGAGGAAGATTTTCTAAGAGCCTTTTCACAGATTGAGACCCACAAATATCATGAGAAGTTTAAAATCGCAGATGGGATTACTGCTGAGTTCTATAATGCCGGACACATCTTAGGGTCTGCAATTACAGTTATTGATTGGGATGGTACAAGAATACTTTACACGGGAGATTTCAATGATAGAGTTACTGCTATTTTTGATGGGTTTGAAATACCAGAAGAAGAAGTAGATATTGTAATCACAGAATCTACTAATGGGGTACGAGATATTCCAAAACGTGAGATTGTAAACAAACAGTTAATGGATAAAACTCGAGAAACATTATCTAGAGGAGGTAAAATGCTCATTCCCACTTTTTCAATAGGAAGATCGCAGGAACTATTGTTTGAAATTGCAAGAGAAAAGGCATTAGACAAAGTTCCAGTTTATATTGATGGCATGATTAGAAGCATGAATGCTATAACAAATCGATATTTAAGACCTGATTTTGTGGCTCCTAAAGTGTTAGATCTAGTGAAAGATTTAGGAGGAAAATCTCCTCTCAAAAAGGATAATTTCCACGATGTCACTAGGGAAAATTTCGGAAATACCGGTGAATTTAGAAGACGAGTTTCTCGTTCTGATGAAACCTCAATTATCGTCTCAACTGCAGGAATGCTTGATGCTGGACCTATTCACACTTATTTAGACGGTACTGCACATCAACGTAAAAACACTCTCGCTTTTGTAGGCTATCAAGTAGAAGGTACTCAGGGTAGACAGATTTTAGATGGTAGTCGCAAAATGGTTATCAATAAACTAATGAGAAGACCAAAGACAATTAATTTAGATCTGGAAATAATGAGATTCCATTTCAGTGGGCACACTTCCAAAGAAGGAATTAAGAGCCTTATGGAGTTAACTAATCCTAAAGAAGTTGTGCTAGTTCACGGAGATTTAGAGAATCAGAAAAACTTGGTTAATTATCTATCTAACGGTCGCAACTATACAATTCTTGATGAAAAGAAACAGTTTACCTATAATATCTAATTAATTCCGTGGATGAAAGATGCCAATCATTAGCAGTTTACAACAAAAGAGTAGTAAATTCAGTAATCTATTTTCAGATGGCATTTTTTCAATTTATAATCGAAATCAGCTTCTTTGGAGCATTTCCACTGATAAATCAGCTCAACATAAAGAATTAATTGAAGAGTTGGCACCTTTCAGAGTTAATGATTCAGATAATTTTCTGTTCTCGAGCGAAACTGTTGAGAGCCTTTATCATGAACTGCTTCCTGCATCACAAAATTTCATTTTATTGGACGGTGTTTTCAAAGGTACTTCTTTAGCTGTTGCACTTTATTTTGTTAAGCAATATTCTTTGAAGAGTTTCACTTTCTCAGTACAATCCTTTGGATGTAGCCAAAACCAAGCCGAGGGAGGTTCTTTTACAAATGTTCTAAGTGCAGTTGGAGGAACGGAAGTAAAATCAGGTGAAAGAGTAGATCTTTCAATAATCAGCACATGTGCAGTTAAACAACCTACTGAAGATAGAATGGTAAATATAATCAGAAAGGAAAAAAGCACAGGTAATCTAGTCTTAGTTACAGGTTGTTTACCTTCTATCAATCCAAAGAGATTAAATCATGAATTCTCGAATATCCCAGTTATTCCAATAAATTCAACATCATCAATGTTTGAGCAGATTTACAATTCTGAACAAGGTGAAATGGATAAAAAGAAAACACAAAGAATAGTTCCAGAAATAGGATTACCCAATCTACCAGTGTTTCACAAAAAACACTTTAAATCAGCCATAATTCCCATAGCACAAGGATGTTTAGGAAATTGCGCTTATTGTGGAGTAAAGA